>NZ_JBKHUI010000015.1:0-139083 GCF_046569695.1 Kluyvera sp. 142486 | reverse complement strand
GTTTTAACAAATCAAAAGGGGTTTTAATAACTGGCTTAAAGCTGAAAGCTTTCCGGAACCCCCAGCCTAGCTGGGGGTTTTCTGTGCACAATAAAGCGGGCGTGGTTTTACGCCCGCTTTATTACTCACCTTAGTCATTATTACTTTATTTATTAAGTGCAGGCTAAACACCCACTGTTGATAATGAGATATACGCATTCGTGACCAAATTCACAATTGAATAAAACGCCAATAGACAAATAAGTCAAATAGAATAATGTATATCCGTGTCTAATGGAGAGCATACATTATGAACTTCCACAATAGAACGTATAACACCGCAAAATGGTTTAATATTGACAACGTTATTGTCAATCACCGTCCTTAGCCCCTCATACGACTTCACGTCCATATCATTGTAAACAGAAGCCTGAATTCTGTTTCTGATATCACATACCTATCTCAAGATAACTGTTTAATTGCAGCAATGTGCCGCACGCATTTTTAATATGCCGTGAGCGGGACCTGCCACTATATATCGTTATCCGGTTAAGGTATTCGTATTGCGCCCAGAAAATGGTTTTCATCATAAATGAATAACCTGCGGGACGAGTGTGTCTAAAAAAGGATTAAGGATTACGCCATGAATAACTTTAAACATCTGCCAGAACCTTTCCGTATTCGCGTTATTGAGCCGGTAAAACGCACCACCCGGGAACACCGTGAAAATGCGATTATCGCCTCAGGCATGAACCCGTTCCTGCTCGATAGCGAAGATGTCTTTATCGACCTGCTGACCGACAGCGGCACCGGCGCGGTCACGCAAAATATGCAGGCCGCCATGCTGCGCGGCGATGAAGCCTATAGCGGCAGCCGCAGCTACTACGCACTGTGCAACGCCGTTAAAGAGATTTTCGGCTACCAGCATACGATTCCCACCCACCAGGGTCGCGGTGCCGAGCAGATCTATATTCCGGTATTAATTAAAAAGCGTGAGCAGGAAAAAGGGCTGGACCGCAGCAAAATGGTCGCCTTCTCCAACTATTTCTTTGATACCACCCAGGGCCACAGCCAGATTAACGGCTGTACGGTACGCAACGTCTATATTAAAGAGGCATTTGATACCTCCGCACGTAATGATTTTAAAGGTGATTTTGATCTGCAAGGGCTGGAAAACGGCATTGAAGAGGTCGGCCCTAATAACGTCCCTTATATTGTTGCCACCATCACCTGTAACTCGGCGGGCGGCCAACCGGTATCGCTGGCAAACCTGAAAGCGATGTACGCCATTGCGAAGAAATATGACATTCCGGTGGTGATGGACTCCGCGCGCTTCGCAGAAAACGCCTGGTTTATTCAGCAGCGCGAGCCGGGATATCGCGACTGGAGCATTGAAGAGATCACCCGCGAAACCTACAAATATGCCGATATGCTGGCGATGTCGGCGAAGAAGGATGCGATGGTGCCGATGGGTGGCCTGCTGTGCATCAAAGACGACGCCTTCTTTGACGTCTACACCGAATGCCGCACGCTGTGCGTCGTGCAGGAAGGCTTCCCGACCTACGGCGGCCTTGAAGGCGGGGCAATGGAGCGTCTGGCCGTTGGCCTGACTGACGGGATGAGCCAGGATTGGCTCTCTTACCGTATCAAGCAGATTCAGTATCTGGTCGACGGGCTTGAAGCCATCGGCGTCACCTGCCAGCAGGCGGGCGGCCACGCGGCGTTTGTCGATGCCGGTAAGCTGCTACCGCACATTCCAGCCGATCAGTTCCCGGCGCAGGCGCTGGCCTGCGAACTGTATAAAGTCGCGGGCATTCGCGCCGTTGAGATTGGCTCTTTCTTACTGGGACGTGACCCGAAAACCGGCAAACAGCTCCCTTGCCCGGCAGAGCTGCTGCGCTTAACCATTCCACGCGCCACCTACACCCAAACGCATATGGACTTCATTATTGAAGCCTTTGAACACGTGAAAGAGAATGCGCCGAATATTAAAGGCTTAACCTTTACCTACGAACCGAAAGTATTACGACACTTCACCGCAAAACTGAAAGAAGTTTAATGCCCACCGATTCCAATGGCTATATCACTGATATAGCCATTGGAGATTCTGGCACCTGGCAACATTGATTATTTCTGACAACCGCAGAAACGTAATCGTTATCAATAAGGGAAGGCCATGGAAGAAGCGTCGAATACAAAACATTCCTCTTTTTGGGGAATAATGGTTATTGCCGGCACCGTCATCGGTGGCGGAATGTTTGCATTACCGGTTGACCTTGCTGGGGCATGGTTTTTCTGGGGTGCATTTATTTTAATTATCTCCTGGTTTTCAATGCTGCATTCCGGGTTACTGCTATTAGAGGCCAATCTTAACTATCCTGTAGGCTCCAGCTTTAATACCATCACCAAAGATTTAATCGGCAATAAGTGGAATGTGGTCAGCGGTATTACGGTCGCTTTCGTGCTGTATATCCTGACCTATGCCTATATCTCGGCGAACGGGGCGATCATCAGCGAAACCATCGCTATCAATGCCGGAACGCACGTTAATCCACGTATCGTCGGTATCTGTACCGCGGTGTTTGTCGCCAGCGTGCTGTGGGTTAGCTCCCTTGCGGCCAGTCGCATTACCTCCTTTTTCCTCGGCATTAAAATCATCGCTTTCGTGGTGGTCTTTGGCTCCTTTTTCTTTCAGGTCGACTACTCCATTCTTCGCGATATCGCCGCGCCGGAAGCGAACAGCACCTATCTCCCCTATATTCTGATGGCGGTGCCGGTATGTCTGGCGTCGTTTGGTTTTCACGGCAACATTCCCAGCCTGATAATCTGCTACGGCAAACGTAAAGACAAACTCATTAAAAGTATCGTCTACGGTTCGCTGTTAGCGCTGGTTATCTACCTGTTCTGGCTCTACTGCACGATGGGCAATATCCACCGCAGCAGCTTTAAAGAGATTATCGCCTCGGGCGGCAACGTGGATGCGCTGGTGAAATCCTTCTTAGGCACCAACCAACACGGCGTGATTGAGTTCTTCTTGCTGATCTTCTCTAACCTCGCGGTCGCCAGCTCCTTCTTCGGCGTCACGCTCGGGCTGTTTGACTACCTGGCGGATCTGTTCAAGATGGGCAACACCCCGTGGGGCCGCTTTAAGACGCTGCTGCTCACCTTCCTGCCCCCGGCGGCACTGTATCTGATTTTCCCGAACGGCTTTATCTACGCCATTGGCGGCGCGGGGCTGTGCGCAACCGTCTGGGCGGTTATTGTGCCCGCATTCCTGGCGTTGAAATCGCGTGAACGCTTCCCGGAGAAAACCTTTACCGTTTGGGGCGGCAAGGCCATTCCGGCGGTGGTTATCCTGTTTGGGGTCATGGTGATTCTGTGCTGGTTTGGCAGTACGCTGAATCTGCTGCCGAGATTTGGGTAAGGCAATGCGCCCTCGCCGGACGGCGAGGGCGACAGGTTACTTCTGGATTAAATAGCGGATGGTTGGCCCATCCTGCTGGATGTCGAGCACGGTATAACCGTGATTGCGAGCATCCACCGGGATGTTGTTAATCGACTGCGGGCAGTCGCTCACCACTTCCAGTATTTCGCCTTTCTTTAACTGCGGCATCGCTTCAAGCGTCGCCACTGCCGGGTACGGGCAAGGTTCACCCACCATATCCAGACGATAGTCCGGGACGATCGTTTTCATACACTCTCCTTCGCAGGAATACTGGCGGAAGCCTGACGGCGGAAGAACCGTTTTTCCCAGCCAAGAATTAACAACAGCGCAATCAGCAGCAGGCCGTAGGTGACCAGCAGGCCGCCAAGCGGGCCAAAGGTAGTCAGCAGGTTCACTTTGTCCCAGCTTGTGGCGAGCGACGGGGAGATATCATCCCAGTAGTAGGCCAGAATGGTCGAGCCAATCACGTTACCCAGCCCCACCCACCAGTAGTGCACCTGCCCTTCAACGGCACGATACATCCAGCCAGTTTCACAGCCACCGGCCAGCACAATGCCGAAGCCAAACAGCAGGCCGCCAATCACCGCATTCGGGCCAGCCCACATAATTTTTGGCGCCACACCCAGCTGCACGTAGCTGAAGATACCAATGGCGCTCACCGCCATACCGAAGATTATGGCCTTCGCCATTTGCGTGCGCCCGGTGATCCACAAATCGCGGAACGCCGAGGTAAAGCAGATTTGTGCCCGTTCAATCAGCAGGCCAAAGCCCACGCCGAACAGCATCGCCAGACCCAGTTTCGGGCTGCCCGCCGCCGTCAGCAGCGCCCAGCCGACCATGCCGATAAACACCAGCATGCCCAAACGGAAGCGGCGGCGCGCCTGGTCAGGACGCTGCGTCAGCGGCGATGCCGCCGAGACTTTGACCATTTTCACCGGGATACGGAAGATAGGCAGCAGCGTGAAGCGGGCGCCAAACCATGAGCCGAGGGCCGTCGCCAGTGCAAAGAACCAGGCGTGCAGCGAGAACTGCGGAATGCCCGTAAAGAAGGCCGCGAGGTTACAGCCCATCGCCAGACGCGCGCCAAAACCGGCAATCATGCCGCCGACAATGGCCTGCGCAATACGGATGCGGCTTTTCGGCAGTCGCAGCTTAACGTTATTGGCCCACAGCGCCGCGGCAAAGCAGCCGCCGAACATGCCGATAATCATCATGCCGTCGATACGCGTCAGCGGCGTGCCGTCGAGGCCAATCAGCTTGTAATAGCCCCAGGTCTCGGTATGCACGCCCACCAGTTGCAGCAGTTGCCCGCCCCAGCGCGTGAATTCGCCCGTCACCGCCCAGAAGGTGCCAGTAATGCCGAAGTAATAGGTGGAGAGAATACCGGCCGCGATTACCGCAGGAACCGGAGACCAGAATTTGATCAGGAAGGTGTGTTTAAATTGTTGCCATGTCATCGATGTTAGCCTCTGAACTCAGAAGGAGCCTTATGCGAAGAACCGCACAAGAGCCGGGGATTATAGCGGTTAACGCTTTCAGGAGAATGACAACCGTCGCAAAAGGTCGGTGAGATCAATTTGCCGGCGAGGCCATTTCAGGACGATGCCCCCTCTTCTGTTTTCCTGTCCTTCAGACTCCGTTATCATGCAGCCTACGTACTCATGAAAAAAGAGGCCGGATTTCATGAGATCCACGGCACCAGATGAGTCCGAACACATTACGCACTCAGTAAAATTCAAGAAAATGGACATCACAAACGGATGAGTACAATCGACAATTTCGACGCCCACACGCCGATGATGCAGCAGTATCTGAAGCTGAAAGCGCAGCATCCTGAGATCCTGCTGTTTTACCGCATGGGTGACTTTTACGAGATGTTTTATGACGATGCGAAACGCGCATCGCAGCTACTCGACATCTCGCTGACCAAGCGCGGCGCTTCCGCCGGTGAACCTATTCCCATGGCGGGCATCCCGCACCACGCGGTCGAAAACTACCTCGCCAAGCTGGTTAATCAGGGCGAATCCGTCGCCATTTGCGAACAGGTTGGCGACCCGGCCACCAGCAAAGGTCCGGTCGAACGCAAAGTGGTGCGTATCGTCACGCCGGGCACCATCAGCGATGAAGCGCTGCTGCAAGAGCGCCAGGATAACCTCCTCGCCGCCGTCTGGCAGGACAGCAAAGGCTATGGCTACGCCACGCTGGATATTAGCTCCGGGCGTTTTCGCATCAGCGAACCGGCCGACCGTGAAACCATGGCAGCTGAACTGCAGCGCACCAACCCTGCCGAGCTGTTGTACGCCGAAGATTTCGCCGAGATGGCGCTGATTGAAGGTCGCCGCGGCCTGCGCCGTCGCCCGCTGTGGGAGTTCGAAATCGACACCGCGCGTCAGCAGCTGAATCTGCAGTTTGGTACGCGTGACCTGGTCGGCTTTGGCGTTGAAGGCGCACCACGTGGGCTTTGCGCAGCCGGCTGTCTGCTGCAATACGTGAAGGACACCCAGCGTACCTCGCTACCGCACATCCGATCCATCACCATGGATCGCCAGCAGGACAGCATCATTATGGATGCCGCCACGCGCCGCAATCTGGAGATCACCCAGAACCTGGCGGGCGGGCTGGAAAACACCCTCGCCTCCGTGCTCGACTGCACCGTCACGCCGATGGGCAGCCGTATGCTTAAGCGCTGGCTGCATATGCCGGTGCGCGATATCAAAACCCTGACCGAACGTCAGCAGACCATCGGCGCACTACAGGATGTCACCGACGATCTGCAGCCGGTGCTGCGTCAGGTCGGAGACCTGGAACGTATTCTGGCTCGTCTGGCGCTACGCACCGCCCGCCCCCGCGACCTTGCCCGCATGCGTCACGCCTTCCAGCAGTTGCCGGAACTGCGTGCGCAACTGGAAAGCGTCGACAGCGCGCCGGTGCAGATGCTGCGCGAGAAAATGGGCGAGTTTACCGAGCTGCGCGAGCTGCTGGAGCGGGCGATTATTGATGCACCTCCGGTGCTGGTGCGCGATGGCGGCGTGATTGCTCCAGGCTACCATGAAGAGCTCGATGAGTGGCGAGCGCTGGCAGATGGCGCGACCGACTACCTCGACCGTCTGGAAATTCGCGAACGCGAGCGTACCGGGCTGGATACGCTGAAGGTGGGGTATAACGCCGTCCACGGTTATTACATTCAGATAAGCCGCGGTCAGAGCCATCTGGCGCCGATCAACTACGTGCGCCGCCAGACGCTGAAAAACGCCGAACGCTATATCATCCCCGAGCTGAAAGAGTACGAAGACAAAGTTCTGACCTCGAAAGGCAAGGCGCTGGCGCTGGAAAAACAGCTTTATGACGAACTGTTCGACCTGCTGCTGCCGCATCTGGGAGACCTTCAGCAGAGCGCCAGCGCGCTGGCGGAGCTGGATGTACTGGTGAACCTCGCGGAACGTGCCTATGCGCTCAACTACACCTGCCCAACGTTTATCGATAAGCCCGGTATCCGGATTATCGAAGGCCGCCATCCGGTGGTGGAACAGGTGCTGAACGAGCCGTTTATCGCCAACCCGCTGACCCTGTCACCGCAGCGTCGAATGCTGATCATTACTGGCCCGAACATGGGCGGTAAAAGTACCTATATGCGGCAAACGGCGCTGATTGCGCTGCTGGCCTATATTGGCAGCTACGTCCCGGCGCAGAGCGTGGAGATTGGCCCTATCGACCGTATCTTCACCCGCGTGGGCGCGGCGGATGACCTGGCTTCCGGCCGCTCAACCTTTATGGTGGAGATGACCGAAACCGCCAATATTCTGCATAACGCCACCGAAAACAGCCTGGTGCTGATGGATGAGATTGGCCGCGGTACGTCAACCTATGACGGCCTGTCGCTGGCCTGGGCCTGTGCAGAGAATCTGGCGAATAAGATCAAGGCGTTAACGCTGTTTGCGACCCACTACTTCGAGCTGACCCAGCTGCCGGAGAAAATGGAAGGCGTGGCGAACGTCCATCTGGACGCGCTGGAGCACGGCGATACCATCGCCTTTATGCACAGCGTGCAGGACGGTGCGGCCAGCAAGAGCTATGGTCTGGCGGTAGCGCAGCTGGCGGGGGTGCCAAAAGAGGTCATCAAGCGTGCGCGTCAGAAACTGCGCGAGCTGGAGAGCATCTCACCAAATGCGGCGGCGACTCAGGTCGACGGCACGCAGATGTCGCTATTGTCGGCTCCGGAAGAGGTCTCCCCGGCGGTGGAAGCGCTGGAAGGTCTGGACCCAGACTCGCTGAGCCCACGTCAGGCGCTGGAGTGGATTTATCGTCTGAAAGGGATGGTGTAATTATCTGCGCCGCTTCGCTTATGCTGAAGTGGCGCCTTCATTGCGGTTGAATTAATCGAAAAATAAAAACGTGCGCACGCGTCAAATGAAAAAAAAGCCCTTACCAGTACGGCAAGGGCTTTTACGGTGCTACAAACTTCAGATTTAACATTAATTAACTTACTGAATTATGACTACAATTTATACTGCTTTCAAATGCACCCGTTTACTAAAGATAATATTGGGCATTAAAACTTAAAAACCTCCCTCTAGTTATCCTGTTGTATATACCGCCAGCCTTATCACGAACTTAAGCATGGCACCTTAAACAAGTACACTCCCCATCGCGACATATACTCTTTGATGCGTTGCCTTATTACCGTTGCGTTTACCATGATACGATAATCGCAGAAAATAAATTTAAAACAAGGCGTTACATCGTCGCGCATACTCTACCATTTTGCGTTCCAGCACAATCACTACGAGGCCTTAAAACATACTGCATCCCAAACTACAAACTTCGTGGCCTTATTTACAAAATGGTTAACCCCAGTACTTCTGAATAAACACTTACTTTTATTGTGCCGTTAAACTTAATTTACGCATTTAGCACACAGAGTCAATACTGTTTTTAAAACCATGTCTAAATTTACAGATTCTGAAATATTTAGTGTCGAAAAAAAATAAGGCCAGACCCAGAATTTGAGCGGCATTCCCCATAAAAACAAGGAACAGCGACGAGGCAAAAACCCATCGCTGTTGATTGCATTAGCGCTTATCTTCCGCCAGCAGCGGCGGAATGCCTGGCACCATCGGCGCTTCATCAATATCTTTCTGCGTCATGCGGAACGCTTCTGGATAATGTTCGCGGCTGGTGCGACGCAACGGTTCGGTATCGCGCCAGGTGTACAGGCAATGCTGGCACTGGTATACGGTCCAGACATCTTTTACCGGCGATTTCGCCATCACTTCAATATGTTCATCGGCGCAACGTGGACAAATCATCTTTTACTCCTTACTTACGGTTAGCCAGCATAGCGGTCAGTTTTTCAGCCCAGGCTTTGGTTTCAGGTAAATCCTGTACCGGCTGGCTGTAGTGACCACGGTTGTCCGGCGCAACCGGCGTGGTAGCGTCGATAATCAGTTTATCGGTGATCCCCGCCGGGCTTGAGCCAGGGTCGAGTTCCAGCACCGACATATTCGGCAACTGCACCAGATCGCCCGCTGGGTTCACCTTCGACGACAGCGCCCACATCACCTGCGGCAGGTTGAACGGGTCGACGTCTTCATCAACCATAATCACCATCTTCACGTAGCCCAGACCGTGCGGCGTGGTCATCGCCCGCAGGCCCACCGCACGGGCAAAGCCGCCGTAGCGTTTTTTGGTGGAGATAATAGCCAGCAGGCCGTGGGTGTACATGGCGTTCACCGCCTGCACTTCCGGGAACTCGGCTTTCAGCTGTTGATACAGCGGAACGCAGGTTGCCGGGCCCATCAGGTAGTCAATTTCAGTCCACGGCATGCCGAGGTAGAGGGATTCAAAAATCGGCTTGGTGCGATAAGAGACTTTATCAATACGCACCACCGTCATGTTGCGGCCACCAGAGTAGTGGCCGGTAAATTCACCGAACGGGCCTTCGATTTCGCGCTTACGCCCTTCGATAACCCCTTCGATGATCACCTCAGAGCCCCACGGCACATCGAAACCGGTCAGCGGCGCGGTGGCAATCGGGTACGGGCTTTCGCGCAGCGCACCGGCCATCTCATATTCGGATTGGTCATATTTCAGCGGCGTGGCCCCCATCAGGGTAATAATCGGGTCGTTACCGAGGGTGATAGCAATCGGCAGGTCTTCACCGCGCTCTTCCGCTTTATGCAGGTGCAGCGCGATATCGTGCATCGGCACCGGCTGCAGGCCGAGCTTGCGCTTGCCCTTCACTTCCATACGGTAGATGCCGACGTTCTGCTTGCCGAAGTTATCCGGGTCCAGCGGGTCGCGGGAAACGACGCACGCTTTATCGAGGTAAAAACCACCATCGCCGTCGTTCAGACGGAACAGCGGCAGGATATCGAACAGGTTAATGTCGTCACCATCGACGGTATTTTCCGCCCATGCCGGGTTAGCGCGGCGTTCCGGAGCAATCGGGAATTTATCCCAGCGGCGAATAAACTCATCAATCTGTTTTTTGACCGGCGTATTCATCGGCAGACCCAGCGAAATCGCATGGTTCTGCCAGGAGCCGATGGTGTTCATCACCACGCGGGCATCGGTAAAGCCACGGATATTGTCAAACCATACGGCTGGCGCACCGTCGCCAATACGTCCTGTCGCATTGGCCGCGGCCGCCAGATCCGGCTCGGCATTTACCTCTTCACTGATTTTGAGCAGTTGCCCCTGGTCTTCCAGCGCCTGCAAAAAACCGCGTAAGTCATCAAAAGCCATTATGCATTCTCCTGTGAAAGTTGTTTCGTCGCCGGTAACCCCTGCCAGCGGCGAGCCTTATCGTGTTTGAGGCCGAACTGATCGAGCACTCGCGTCACCACATGCTGGACGATATCGTCCACCGTTTCCGGGTGGTTATAAAAAGCCGGCATCGGCGGCACCATCGCCACGCCCATGCGGGAAAGCGCCAGCATATTTTCCAGGTGGATAGTACTGAGCGGCATTTCGCGCGGCACTAGCACCAGCTTGCGCCCCTCTTTCATCACCACGTCGGCAGCGCGCCCGACCAGCCCTTCGGCATAGCCTGCCCGGATACCGGCCAGCGTTTTCATGCTGCACGGGATAATAATCATGCCGTCGGTCTGGAAAGATCCGGAGGAGATGGTGGCGGCCTGGTCCGCCGGGCTATGGCTGAAATCGGCCATCGCCGCAACGTCGCGTGCGCTCCACGGGGTCTCCAGTTCGATGGTGGTCTTTGCCCATTTCGACATGACAAGATGAGTCTCCACCTCCGGCATATCGCGCAGTGCCTGGAGAAGTGCAACGCCCAGCGGCGCCCCGGTCGCTCCCGTCATGCCAATAATCAGTCTCATTGCCCACCTCAATTTCGTTCGTGTACGAACAATATATGTCAACTTACTCCTGTCGAATGAGGCTGACAAGACGGTTCGTCTTCGCTCGCATTTTTTGTTCAAATTGCCGGGAACGGCTATCATAGCCACCCGTACCCTGCAGGAGAGCCATCATGAAAATCAAAAACGAAGCCTTCCACCTGCTTCGCCATCTTTTTCAACAGCATACTTCACGCTGGCAGCAGGAATTACCCGAGCTGACCAAGCCGCAGTATGCGGTGATGCGCTCTATTGCCGAAAGCCCTGGCATTGAACAGGTAGCGTTAACCAGCGTGGCGGTCAGCACCAAGGCCACGCTTGCCGAGATGCTCAGCCGGATGGAACTTAAAGGGCTGGTGAGACGCGAGCACGACCCTGACGATAAACGTCGCCGGTTTGTCTTTTTGACGGAAGAAGGTGAAGCGCTACTGGCGGCCAGTCAGCCGGTGGGAAATCGCGTCGATAACGAATTTTTGCAGCGTTTAACGCCCGAAGAACGCGAGCAGTTTACGCAGCTTATACGTAAGATGATGGAATAACGCGGAATAAAGGCAAAGAAAAAGGCCAGCATTGCTGCTGACCTCTTTGAACAAAACTTTATTACTCGCGGAACAGCGCTTCGATATTCAGCCCCTGAGTCTGCAGGATTTCACGCAGACGACGCAGACCTTCAACCTGAATCTGACGCACGCGCTCGCGGGTCAGGCCAATCTCGCGACCAACATCTTCCAGCGTAGCTGCTTCATACCCCAACAGACCAAAACGACGCGCCAGCACTTCTCGTTGTTTGGCGTTCAGTTCGAACAGCCATTTCACGATGCTTTGCTTCATATCATCGTCCTGCGTGGTGTCTTCCGGGCCGTTTTCATTTTCATCGGCCAGGATATCCAGCAGCGCTTTCTCAGAATCCCCGCCCAGCGGCGTATCAACTGAGGTGATGCGTTCATTGAGACGCAGCATACGGCTTACGTCATCAACCGGTTTATCCAGCTGTTCGGCAATCTCTTCCGCACTCGGTTCGTGATCCAGCTTGTGCGACAGTTCACGCGCGGTACGCAGATAAACGTTCAGCTCTTTAACAATATGGATTGGCAGACGAATGGTACGGGTTTGGTTCATGATAGCCCGTTCAATGGTCTGACGGATCCACCAGGTGGCGTAGGTTGAAAAACGGAACCCACGTTCTGGGTCGAACTTCTCTACGGCACGAATCAGCCCCAGGTTGCCCTCTTCGATAAGATCCAGCAGCGCCAGACCACGATTGCCGTAACGGCGGGCAATTTTCACCACCAGACGAAGGTTGCTTTCAATCATCCGACGGCGTGAGGCAACATCGCCACGCAGAGCACGGCGTGCAAAATAGACTTCTTCTTCAGCGGTCAATAACGGAGAATAGCCGATCTCGCCTAAGTAAAGCTGAGTCGCATCGAGTACACGTTGAGTAGCACCCTGCGATAAGAGCTCTTCTTCCGCGAGTTCGTTGTCACTGGGTTCCTCTTCACTCAAGGCTTTCTCATCGAAAACCTCTACTCCATTCTCATCAAATTCCGCATCTTCATTTAAATCATGAACTTTCAGCGTATTCTGACTCATTAAGGTGACTCCTACCCGTGATCCCCAGGCAATGCACCTTAGCATGTCACTTTTCAGGCGGCCCCAGCCTCGGCCAACGTCGCCTGAAAGCGTTCATGTGAAGTACTTTGCCGAATTATCGCTGCGGTAAATACTGCAGCGGGTTGACGGATTTCCCCTTGTAACGAATTTCAAAATGCAAACGTGTTGAACTGGTTCCGGTGCTACCCATGGTAGCGATTTTCTGCCCCGCTTTTACGTCCTGTTGTTCCCGGACCAGCATCGTATCGTTATGAGCGTAGGCACTCAGGTAATCATCGTTGTGTTTGATGATAATAAGATTACCGTAACCGCGCAGTGCGTTACCGGCATAGACGACGCGCCCATCGGCGGTTGCGACGATTGCCTGTCCTTTACTGCCCGCAATATCGATACCTTTGTTGCCACCGTCGGTGCCGCTAAAGTTTTCGATAATCTTGCCGTCAGTTGGCCAGCGCCATGATGAGATTGGCGAACTGGTTGAAGTACTGCTGGCAGTCGGTACGGTTGTGCTCGCAGTTGGTGCCGTTACAGGCGCTGTGACGGTGCTCGTCGCAGGCTTGTTATTAGGCAACATTTTGTTAGCACTTTGTTCACCTGAATCCTCAGAATACGTAATTGTCGTGGTCGACGCAACAGGTGCGGTTGAATTTTGTGCAGGTTTTGAGACTAATCCGGAACTTCCGCTGCTGGCCTGTGAGCTGGCTATCGCAACCGGGTTATTGCCGGTGATCGGCTGCCCGGAAGCGTTCCCTACCTGCAGCACCTGACCAACGTTCAGCGCGTAAGGCGCGGCCACGTTGTTGCGCTGGGCAAGGTCACGGAAATCATTGCCGGTGACCCAGGCAATATAAAACAGCGTATCGCCGTGCTTCACCGTATAGGTGCTGCCGCCAGCATAGCTGCCTTTTGGAATGTTACCGTATTTACGGTTGTAAACGATGTGGCCGTTCTCCATCTGCACCGGCTGCTCAGCAACGGGCTGAGCTATGCGCGGTTGGGTTTGAACGGGCTGCGTCTGAACCGGCTGTACCGGTTGAATCTGAGGAGTAGACTGCGCCGTGTTGCCCATTTTTGGCGGCGGCGTAATTAACATGCCGGAACTCGTGCTGCTGGAACCACTACTGTTCACGGAGCTGACTGGCGCTGGGGCATTATTTGATGATGTACAACCGGCCAGCCAAAGTGAAGCCAGTGATAATGCCACAATACGATTAACGGTAAATTTAGGGCTTCCCGCGCTCATTTATCCCCCAGGAATAGGTTAACTGCCAGTGACTGAATACCGCGCAACGCACGTGCTGAACACTGGAAAACGTGTCCACCATACGCTGAATTGGGCCAAAAAACCTCAGAATAATCCGGGTCTCAGGCCAGTTCCCCTTTCACCAGGGGAACGAAACGGACGGCCTCTACGGTATCGATAATGAATTCGCCTCCCCGCCGATGAACACGCTTCAGGTACTGCTGATCATCGCCCACGGGCAAAACGAGAATACCGCCTTCGTCGAGCTGCGACATCAGCGCAACCGGAATCTCCAGCGGAGCCGCCGTGACGATAATGGCATCAAACGGGGCGCGCGCCTGCCACCCCTGCCAGCCATCGCCATGGCGGGTAGATACATTGTGTAAATCAAGCTGCTTCAGGCGACGACGCGCGTGCCATTGCAGGCTTTTGATACGCTCAACGGAACAGACGTGATGCACCAGATGGGCGAGGATAGCGGTTTGGTACCCCGAACCTGTGCCGATTTCCAGCACTCTGGAGTCTGGCGTCAGTTCCAGCAATTCCGTCATTCGCGCCACCATATACGGCTGCGAAATAGTCTGTCCCTGCCCTATCGGCAGCGCAACGTTATCCCACGCACTGTGTTCAAACGCTTCATCAATAAATTTTTCACGCGGCACCTGCGCCATCGCGTCCAGCACCCGCTCGTCATGAATGCCGAGCTGGCGTAACTGATTAAGCAGGCTCTGGATGCGTCTACTGACTACCATTGCGCGTCGACCCTCGCTTGCTCCAGCCAGTCGGTGACCACCTCATGCGCGCTATGGGCAGTGAGGTCGACGTGCAGCGGCGTGACGGACACGTAGCCCGCATCAACGGCGGCAAAGTCGGTATCCGGGCCAGCATCGCATCTGTCGCCCGGCGGGCCAATCCAGTAAAGCGTGTTGCCTCTCGGGTCCTGCTGCGGGATCACTTTATCCGCCGGATGACGGCTGCCGCAGCGCGTGACGCGAATGCCTTTGATTTGATCGAGCGGCAGATCCGGAACGTTAACGTTCAGAATGCGCCCAGTACGCAACGGCTCACGCGCTAAGGCGCGCAGCAGCGAGCAAGTGATGGCGGCGGCGGTGTCGTAATGCTGATGGCCATTGAGTGAAACCGCCAGCGCGGGAAAACCTAAATGGCGGCCTTCCATCGCGGCCGCTACCGTGCCGGAATAGATAACGTCATCACCCAGATTTGGCCCGGCGTTAATGCCAGAAACCACGATATCCGGGCGCGGACGCATCAGCGCATTGACGCCCAGATAGACACAGTCCGTTGGCGTGCCCATCTGGACGGCGATGTCGCCGTTTTCGAAAGTGAAGGTACGGAGCGAGGACTCAAGCGTCAGCGAATTCGACGCACCGCTGCGGTTACGATCGGGTGCAACTACCTGAACCTCGGCAAACTCCCGTAAGGCTCTGGCCAGCGTCTGAATACCTGGCGCATGGATCCCGTCATCGTTACTCAGCAATATTCGCATAATCACCTGTTGTATTGATAAGTTCCCTTACCACGCTGGTCGCAAAGCTTCCTGCCGGCAGCCAGAAACGCAGTTCGACGGTGACGTCGTCCCACCAGTTCCAGCTAAACTGCTGCGGATAGAGCAACTGGGCGCGGCGTGCGGCCTCGACCTTTTCCCGTTGCAGCAATGACTGCAGCGCGGTCTCTTCGGCCAGCGTCGTTTGTTCAAACTGCAGAGCGGTTCTCTGGGTACCCCATTCGCCGCTGCCGGGCAGCGCGGCGGTAATCATTAGTTCACGCGCGTCCACGCGAGCCTGCAGTACCGCAAGCTCGTCGTCGGTGGCGACAAACCAGCTGCCACGCCCCGCTAATTGTAGCGCATCGCCGTCAACAACTTGATTAAAGTCCGGTTTTTTTAGGCGCTCACTCACAATCTGATTAAACAATGCGCTGCGGGCCGCCGACAACCAAAAACTGCGTTTATTACGATCGCGCACCGGCGCGCCGCTTTCGGCCCAGCGCAGCGCGCCAAGCAGGTTGCTGCCGCCAATACCAAAGCGCTGTGCGCCAAAGTAGTTCGGCACACCGCGTTCGGCGATCGCTTGTAGCCTGGCTTCGACATCGTCACGGCCGCTCACTTCGCGCAGTACCAGCGTGAACTGGTTACCTTTCAGCGCGCCTAAACGTAATTTACGCTTATGGCGGGCATATTCCAGCACCTGACAGCCTTCCAGCTGGAATTGGCTTAGGTCCGGCATCGCATTGCCCGGTACGCGGGCGCACAGCCACTGTTCGGTCACCGCGTGTTTATCTTTTTGCCCGGCAAAGCTCACTTCACGGGCATGTATTTTAAGGAATTTTGCCAGCGCGTCGGCAACAAATCGGGTGTTGCAGCCATTTTTCAGAATGCGCACCAGTATGTGCTCGCCTTCGCCATCCGGCTCAAAGCCTAAATCTTCGACCACCAGAAAATCTTCTGGGTTGGCCTTAAGCAGCCCGGTCCCCTGCGGTTTGCCGTGCAGGTAGGTGAGTGCGTCAAACGGAATCATGGTTTCGCCTTATGCAGCAGCGCGACCGCTTCACAGGCAATGCCTTCACCGCGCCCGGTAAAACCGAGCTTTTCGGTAGTGGTCGCTTTTACGTTAACGTCGTCCATATGACAGCCGAGGTCTTCGGCAATAAACACGCGCATTTGTGGGATATGCGGCAGCATCTTCGGTGCCTGAGCAATAATGGTGACATCGACGTTGCCCAGCGTGTAGCCCTTAGCCTGAACGCGCTTCCACGCTTCGCGCAGCAAAGCGCGACTGTCAGCCCCTTTAAAGGCCGGGTCGGTATCCGGGAACAGTTTGCCGATGTCGCCCAGCGCCGCCGCGCCCAGCAGGGCATCGGTCAGTGCGTGCAGCGCGACGTCACCGTCGGAGTGCGCCAGCAGCCCTTTTTCATAAGGGATACGCACGCCGCCAATGATAATTGGGCCTTCTCCGCCAAACGCGTGTACGTCAAAACCGTGTCCAATGCGCATTATGTCTTCTCCTGGTCAACCCAAGCGGGTGAGGTAAAATTCGGCAAGCGCCAGATCTTCCGGGCGAGTAACCTTAATATTATCAGCACGTCCGGCAATCAACTCGGGATGAAAGCCGCAATATTCTAATGCCGATGCTTCGTCGGTAATCGACGCCCCTTCGTTCAGTGCGCGGGTTAAACACGCCAACAGCAGCTCACGAGGGAAAAATTGCGGGGTCAGCGCGTGCCACAAATCGTTACGATCGACCGTGTGCGCAATCTCTGTTTTACCGGGTTCGGCACGCTTCATAGTATCGCGTACCGGCGCCGCCAGAATGCCGCCAACGCGGCTGGTGTCGCTTAAACTGAGCAGGCGCGCAAGATCATCCTGATGCAGGCACGGGCGCGCCGCATCGTGTACCAGCACCCATTCAGCGTCATCAATCACCCGTAGACCGGCCAGCACCGAGTCGGCGCGTTCGCTGCCGCCTTCAACGACGGTAATCTGTGGGTGTTGCGCAAGCGGGAGCTGCTGGAAGCGTTCGTCTCCGGCGGAGACGGCGATGATCACTCGCTGGACGCGGGCATTAGCCAGCAGCGCATCCACCGAGTGTTCGAGAATCGTTTTGTTACCGATTGAGAGATATTGTTTTGGGCAGTCCGTTTGCATGCGGCGGCCAAATCCGGCTGCCGGCACCACGGCGCATACGCCCGGAAAAGTTACGGCCATGTCGTCATCCTGGGACTGTTTATCGATTAGTTTGCGTTTGCCCCGCGCCCTGGCTGCGTTTAGACGCATCCGGAACCAGACGATAGAAAGTTTCGCCCGGACGGGTCATGCTGAGTTCGTTACGTGCGCGTTCCTCGATCGCCTCCTGGCCACCATTGAGGTCGTCAATTTCAGCGAAGAGCTGATCGTTGCGCGCTTTTAATTTCGCGTTGGTTGACTGTTGTACGGTCACATCATCACGGACCTTGCTGAAGTCATGAAGACCATTCTTTCCAAACCACAACGAATATTGTAGCCAGACCAGCAAAGCCAGTAATAGCAGCGTTAATTTACCCATCCTGCCCCCTGAAAAACGGCACTATCATCCCATAACTTGCCGTCATACTCCACTCCAGCCACAGGCGATACCGCATATCGCTGGAAATGTACCATATTTCAAGCACAGAAAGGCACGTCTGGTCATCGCTCACGTCACGGGTAAGCGCTAATGCAGACGCATTAACTCATAAGCCACATGAATAGCAAACCACACAGAATAGCGACCGTTACCAGCGTTGCAACAATGGTGTAGCCGAGTTTGCCTTTCACTAATGAGTGAAAGGCAACACCAATAACCACCGCAACCGGCATCAGGGCGAGGAAGAAAGGCCAGGTGTACAAAAAGAAGAACAGCGTATTATTGCCGTAATGCAGGTAGGGAATACCCAGCGCCATCAACCACGCGACAAAGCCAACAAAAGCCCCTGACAAAGACCATGTGGTCTCATCATAGGTAGGGGCGAGTGACTCGGATTCGGCCACGTTGATGTTCTGAGTATTGCGCATAAATAATCCTGTTAGGCCGGAGCCAACAAACTCCGGCACGTTTTCAGGATCTGATAATATCGCTCTGCTTGAGTAGATCTAATAATTGCGCAACCAAATTTGTTACTAATTGTTCACCATCAAGGCGGATTGCAGGCTGCTCGGGAGATTCATATGATGAATCAATTCCGGTGAAATTCCGCAGTTCGCCGGCACGCGCTTTTTTGTAGAGCCCTTTCGGATCGCGCGCTTCACAGGTCGCCAGTGACGTATCGACAAACACTTCAAAAAAGCGGTCATCGCCGACGCGCTCGCGCACCATCTGACGCTCCGCCCGGTGCGGTGAAATAAACGCGGTCAATACCACCAGCCCGGCGTCCACCATCAGCTTCGCCACTTCACCCACGCGACGAATATTTTCTTTACGGTCTTCGTCGGTAAAGCCTAAATCGTTACACAAACCGTGGCGCACGTTATCGCCATCCAGCAGATAGGTGCTGACGCCGATTTGATGCAGCGCCTCTTCCAGCGCCCCGGCCACCGTGGATTTCCCCGAGCCCGAAAGCCCGGTGAACCACAGCACAACCCCACGATGACCGTGGAGCTCCTCACGCTGCTGCGCGGTGACGGGATGGGCATGCCAGACGACGTTTTCGTCATGCTGAGCCATTACTTGCCTCCCAGCAGATCGCGCGCACCCCAGTGTGGGAAGTGTTTACGCACCAGCGCATTCAGCTCCAGCTCGAAGGCGCTGAATTCAGAGGTGGTCACGGCATCCTGGGTATTTGGCTCGCGCACCATACCGGCACCCACGGTGACGTTGGTTAAGCGGTCGATAAAGATCAGGCCGCCGGTCACCGGGTTTTCCTGATATTTGTCGAGCACCAGCGGTTCGTCAAAGGTCAGGTCTACAAGGCCGATGCCGTTCAGCGGCAGCGTATCCACTTCACGCTGGGTCAGGTTGTTGATATCCACCTGGTACTGAATGCCATCGACGCGGGCACGGGTTTTCTTGCCGGCGACTTTGATGTCGTAGCTCTGCCCTGCCGCCAGCGGCTGTTCGGCCATCCATACCACGTCAACGGCGGCACGCTGTACCGACGGCAGCGCATCCTGCGCGTCCAGCAGCAGATCGCCGCGGCTGATGTCGATTTCATCTTTCAGCACCAGCGTCACCGCTTCACCGGCGTAGGCTTCCGGCAGGTCGCCATCAAAAGTGACGATACGGGCAACGGTGGACTCCACGCCTGATGGCAGCACTTTAATGCGCTGGCCGACCTTCACGCTGCCCGAAGCAACGGTGCCGGAGAAGCCGCGGAAGTCGAGGTTCGGACGGTTAACGTACTGCACCGGGAAGCGCATTGGCTGGGTGTCCACCGTACGGCGGATCTCCACGGTTTCCAGTACTTCCAGCAGCGTCGGGCCGCTGTACCATGCAATGTTGTCGCTGCTGCTGGCCACGTTATCGCCTTCCAGCGCAGACAGCGGCACAAAGCGAATATCCAGGTTCCCCGGCAGTTGTTCAGCGAAGGTCAGGTACTCTTCGCGAATGCGGTTAAAGGTCTCTTCGCTGTAGTCGACGAGATCCATTTTGTTGACAGCCACCACCAGGTGTTTGATCCCAAGCAACGTCGAGATAAAGCTGTGACGGCGGGTTTGATCGAGCACACCTTTACGGGCATCGATCAGCAGGATCGCCAGGTCGCAGGTGGACGCACCGGTCGCCATGTTGCGGGTGTACTGCTCGTGCCCCGGGGTGTCGGCAATAATAAATTTGCGCTTCTCGGTGGAGAAGTAGCGATATGCCACGTCGATGGTAATACCCTGCTCGCGCTCGGCCTGCAGGCCGTCCACCAGCAGCGCCAGGTCAAGTTTTTCGCCCTGGGTACCGTGACGTTTGCTGTCATTATGCAGCGATGAAAGCTGGTCTTCATAAATCTGACGAGTGTCGTGCAGCAGGCGGCCAATCAGCGTACTTTTGCCGTCATCCACGCTGCCGCAGGTCAGGAAGCGCAGCAGGCTTTTGTGCTGCTGGGCGTGCAGATACGCTTCCACGCCGCCTTCATCAGCGATTTGTTGTGCAATAGTGGTGTTCATGGCGGCTCCTTAGAAATAACCCTGACGTTTTTTAAGCTCCATGGAGCCAGCCTGGTCGCGGTCAATCACGCGGCCCTGACGTTCACTGGTGGTCGAGACCAGCATCTCTTCGATAATTTCCGGCAGCGTCTGCGCGTCGGACTCTACCGCGCCGGTCAGCGGCCAGCATCCCAGGGTACGGAAGCGCACCATCCGTTTTTTGATCACTTCACCCGGTTGGAGATCGATACGGTCGTCATCGATCATCATCAGCATACCGTCGCGCTCCAGCACCGGGCGCTCGGCGGCCAGGTACAGCGGAACGATCTCGATATTTTCCAGGTAGATGTACTGCCAGATATCCAGCTCGGTCCAGTTGGAGAGCGGGAAGACGCGGATGCTTTCGCCTTTGTTAATCTGGCCGTTGTAGTTGTGCCACAGCTCCGGGCGCTGGTTTTTTGGGTCCCAGCGGTGGAAGCGGTCGCGGAAGGAGTAGATACGCTCTTTCGCGCGAGACTTCTCTTCGTCACGGCGCGCGCCGCCGAACGCGGCATCAAAGCCGTATTTGTTCAGCGCCTGCTTCAGCCCTTCGGTTTTCATGATGTCGGTATGTTTAGCGCTGCCATGCACGAATGGGTTAATCCCCATCGCCACCCCTTCCGGGTTTTTATGCACCAGCAGTTCGCAGCCGTAGGCCTTCGCGGTACGGTCACGGAATTCGTACATTTCACGGAATTTCCAGCCGGTATCAACGTGCAGCAGCGGGAACGGTAGCGTACCAGGATAAAACGCTTTGCGCGCCAGGTGCAGCATTACGCTGGAATCTTTACCGATGGAGTACATCATCACCGGATTAGCGAATTCGGCGGCCACCTCACGGATGATATGGATGCTTTCCGCCTCCAGTTGCCGCAGGTGAGTAAGTCGTTTTTGGTCCATAACCGTTCCTTAAGCCTGATTCATTGCACGTCTGTTGTGTTGATGCCGGATTGTGTCGTGTCGTCGGGCGCTTTTTTTGTTGTTGCGGGTGTCGTGCTACAACTCGCTAACAATCAGCAATAGAGGGACTATAGGGGGTGGTTTAGACCAAATGAAATTACGAAAAGGAATGAGTTGTTACTCAAAGGAATAACGAGCTGAAAAAGCAAATATCAAAAAGTGCTTAACGCCCGCTATTTCCGGCATTTAGGAGGTTTTGAAATTGTGTAATCCCCTTCACGGTTTCATACTACTCGCGACTATTTTTTTGCATCGTTGTAAGGACTTCCTATGTTCTCCGCACTGCGCCACTGTCTGACAGCCATGGCGCTCGGCGTCTGTACCCTTCTTCCCGCACAGGCGGCCACCACGCCTATGGGAACCATTGCTAATACGCAAGCTCGCTATATCGCCACCTATTTCCCTGGCCGCATTACCGGTACACCGGCCGAAATGCTCTCCGCTGACTACATTCGCCAGCAGTTCGCGCAAATGGGCTACCAGAGCGATATTCGCACCTTTAATAGCCGCTATATCTATACGACGAAAGATAATCATAAAAACTGGCACAACGTGGTCGGCAGCACGGTGATTGCCGCTCATGAAGGGAAGTTGCCGCAGCAGATTATCGTGATGGCGCATCTCGACACCTACGCGCCGCATAGCGACAGCGACGTAGAAAAAAATCTCGGCGGCCTGACGCTGCAGGGGATCGACGATAACGCGCTGGGCTTAGGCGTGATGCTGGAGCTGGCTGAGCGCTTTAAAGGCATTCCGACCCAGTACGGCATTCGCTTTATCGCCACCAGCGGCGAAGAAGAAGGCAAGCTCGGCGCAGAGAACCTTCTCAAGCGCATGAGCAGCGCGGAGAAGAAAAATACCCTGCTGGTTATCAACCTCGATAACCTGGTGGTTGGCGATAAAATCTATTTTAACAGCGGCGTGAAAACGCCTGCTTCGGTGCGCAAACTGACCCGTGACCGGGCGCTAACCATCGCGCACAGCCGCGGTATTGCGGCGGCCACCAACCCCGGCCTGAACGCAGAATATCCGCAGGGAACCGGCTGCTGCAATGATGCGGAGATTTTCGATAAAGCTGGGATTCCGGTGCTGTCCGTTGAGGCAACCAACTGGTCGCTCGGTAAAAAAGATGGCTACCAGCAGCGGGCAAAAAGCGCGAGCTTCCCGGATGGCACCAGTTGGCACAATGCCCATATCGACAATCAGCAGTATCTCGATAAAGCGCTGCCGGGGCGGATTGAGCGCCGTAGCCGTGAAGTGGTGCGGGTGATGATGCCGCTGATGCGTGAGCTGGCGAAGGCGAAAACGCGCAGCTGATACCATCAAGGTCAGGCGTCTTGCTTGACCTTTTTTCACATTGCACCGTGGGGCATTCTGTTATCAATGACATTATCCCCGCTGGCGCGGGGAACACTTTCGGTTATGCGCTCATGTCGGTAGTCATTTATTTAGGCCGTCTTGCGCTCATTCCAGGCATCAGTAAATTGAATATTTCCATCGTGAATTTTCCATGTGATTTTTTCATACTGCAAACTGACGCTTTCGACGTGGTTCATTTTATCATTTGCAGCAAGTTTACAGTTAGGCACACCACAATTCACGCCCGTAATTTTCACATTTTCCATCAGTACAGAATAATAAGCGACTTCCTGCCCAGCATCATTAATACGATAAAACTTGATTTCCGCACTGTTAAGCGTCTGACCAGTTGCAGCCGCTTTATAAAGATAAGGTGTGGAGCTATCAACTTCCTTTTCAATCATCATGGATGAATGCTGACGCGTGCCAGTAATCTTACCATTCGCATTATCAATAGGTAAGTTAATGCCATGGCTCAACCCGATGACTTCAATACTTCCATCACGGTCCTGAACGTCCACAGAACCTTTAATGTCTGAGCCGCCATCATCTTTAAGCCACATATATGGAGGGATAGGCATATCTACTTGCTCCTTATTTTTCTGATTAACTTCATTGTTATGAGATAAATGACCGCTGTTATCGCAACTACTGAGACAATATCGATATAGAAATAAGCGTCATACATTGATTCAGCATTGACATCACCACTGATCAGTTGAGCTATTCTGCTTGCTAAATCGTAATTGATGAAGATTTCAGGATTGCCAGATATCCGAGCAACGGCAAACATAACAAGCACAAATAAAACTATTTTTGCAACTCTACGAGCAAGTGTTCGAGCCATTGGCTACCACCTCAACCCAGCCACGGGCTGTAAGCAATCGCATGCACGGAACTTGTATAGGAGATGTGTTTAACAGAGCATTTCTAATGGTGGCAAAGTCTGGGTTATGAGCAATTGTTATACATCCTTCAGATAATGTGCCGGGGTGAAGCCGGAACAAACCACGGTGAACGTCGTTAATCCAGGTGCCGTCGTCAATGCCCCAATCATCCTTATACAACGCAAACCATTCGTCGCGCCCAAACTCTGCGCCGTGGAACGCCCTGTTCCAGGTGTCCTGAGTACCCGCTTTTACCTTTGAGAAGAAACCGCCAGCTCCACGCTCAACGATCCAGTACTTGCCTGGAGGTAACGGGCCATCTCCTTTCACAGCACCACACGCACCTTTATTCCGATAAATACCGTTACCAGAAAACGCCATAAATACGCCCACACCGTACAAATTGAATGGTACGTAATCTGCCCCATTCAATATCAACTTTCCTTGTAGAGCCATATAAAATCCTTTAAACCACATAAGTATTTGTACGTTAATCGTGCACCTATGTACTGAAAAAACATACCGTTAGCGCAGGATGTTTTCCGTTACAAATTAAGGAATACATATGGCGCTGAGAAATAACGATTTAGGCGATGCTTTTTTCTTTTTTACTGAGCGGGGTTGCAAACATTGCGGACCCAGATGAGCCATCCACAAGAGAAATAAGAGAGTCCCTTTTTTTACCTATCGATTGTCTAAAAAGCAGTTCAACCCGTTGAATTCTGTTTACCAAAAAATGTCTGACTGCGCCAGAGTTGCTCTGGTACTACCATCGTCGCCAGGAATATCCAGCACATTCTGGCGACGTATCCCCGCTGGCACGATGAACACGGTTCATCAATAGGCTTAAAACACCTGCATCATCCCTCTTTTTAAAACCAGACACAATGCAAAAAAAACACATTTTCATACTGTTTTTAGCATCATTATATTATAAATGAACAATTCAGCTATTGAGCATCAATAATAGTAATGAATAGACAAAAATATAATTTAAATATATTTAAAAAAAGGAGAGAGGAATAATAAAACTATATATAAATAATATTATTTAATCGTCAGCAATTCCAGTGAATGGCTTTACTGACGATTGGTTATCCATGCGACGCCGAAAACTTATCCTTCGTGCAGCCCGCACTCACGCTTAAGCCCAAAGAAGCGCGTCTCTTCTTCCGCCATGCCCGGTTCCCATTTGCGAGTGGTGTGCGTATCGCCCACTGACAGATAGCCCTGATCCCACAGCGGATGGTACTTCAGGCCATGTTTTTGCAGGTACTGGTAAACCGTACGGTTGTCCCAGTCGATGATTGGCAGCACTTTAAAGACCCCACGCTGAATCGCCAGCACCGGCAGCGTAGCACGACTGCCTGACTGCTCGCGGCGCAGACCGGCAAACCAGGTTTGCGCGTTAAGGTCGGTAAGCGCCCGGTTCATCGGCTCAACTTTGTTGATGTCATTGTATTTCTCAATGCCTTCAACGCCCTGCTCCCACAGCTTACCGTAGCGCGCTTCCTGCCAGGCCGCGCTCTCTTTCGCTCGGTAGACCTGCAGGTTGAGTTTGAGTTTGTCCGTTAACTCATCGATAAACTGGTAGGTTTCCGGGAACAGATAGCCGGTATCGGTGAGGATCACCGGGATATCCGGGCGAATCTGGTTCACCAGATGCAGGCTTACCGCCGCCTGAATACCAAAGCTTGAGGAGAGGACATATTCACCGGGCAGGTTTTCCAGCGCCCATGCCACGCGCTCCTCGGCGCTCAGTTTTTCCAGTTGGGCGTTGGTTTCTGCTAGCGCCAGCACACGATCCACTTTTGGCAATTCGTTAAGCGCGCTTAAAGACAGTACGGACATAGCAACCTCGTTTGTGGGTTTCCCCTCACCCCGGCCCTCTCCCCAAAGGGGCGAGGGAGAAAACTGAACGGTTCCCCTCTCCCTTATGGGGAGAGGGTTAGGGTGGGGGGGGGGAAACGGTGTTATTCCCAGAAATCACGCGCTGGATCGAGCACCGGGCGAATGATGCCCGCACGCACCGTAAAGTCGCCGAAGCCTTCACCCGCTTCGCGCTCTTTCGCCCAGCGCCCAACCAGTTCGTCTACGGAAGCGAGAATTTCCGTTTCCGTAATGTTTTCGCGATACATACGCGGAATGCGCGTCCCCATGCGGTTACCGCCCAGATGCACGTTGTAGCGACCCGGCGCTTTACCCACCAGCCCCAGTTCGGCCAGCATCGCACGGCCACAGCCGTTCGGGCAGCCGGTCACGCGCATCACGATGTGTTCTTCAGGAATACCGTGTTTTTCCAGAATATCTTCCACTTTGTCAGTGAACGACGGCAGGAAACGTTCGGCTTCCGCCATCGCCAGCGGACAGGTCGGGAACGACACGCAGGCCATGGAGTTTTCACGCTGCGGCTTCACCGCATTCATCAGCCCATGATCGCGCGCCAGCTTCTCTACCTTCGCCTTCTGACTTTCCGGCACGCCGGCGATGATTAGGTTCTGGTTGGCGGTGATACGGAAATCGCCTTTATGGATCTTCGCGATCTCCAGCAGCCCGGTTTTCAGCGGACGCCCCGGATAATCGAGGATACGGCCGTTTTCGATAAACAGCGTCAGGTGCCAGTTATCGTCGATCCCTTTCACCCAACCAATGCGATCGCCACGTCCGGTGAACTCGTAAGGACGGATCGGCTCAAATTTGATCCCCGCGCGACGCTCAACCTCTTCCTTAAAGGCGTCGATACCGACGCGCTCAAGGGTGTATTTGGTTTTGGCATTTTTACGGTCGGTACGGTTACCCCAGTCACGCTGAGTCGTCACCACCGCTTCCGCTACTGCCAGCGTGTGCTCAAGCGGCAGATAGCCGAATTCGCTTGCCGTACGAGCGTAGGTTTTCTTGTTGCCGTGCTCGATGGACAGACCGCCACCGACCAGCAGGTTGAAGCCCACCAGCTTGCCGTTTTCGGCAATTGCCACGAAGTTCATGTCGTTGGCGTGCAGATCGATATCGTTCTGCGGCGGGATCACCACGGTGGTTTTAAACTTACGCGGCAGGTAGGTTGAACCGAGGATCGGCTCTTCGTCCGTCGTCGCCACTTTTTCCTGATCGAGCCAGATCTCAGCATAGGCGCGGGTGCGCGGCAGCAGATGCTCAGAAATTTTCTTCGCCCACTCGTAGGCTTCGGCGTGCAGCTCTGACTCATACGGGTTAGAGGTGCACAGCACGTTACGGTTCATGTCGTTGGCGGTCGCCAGCGCATCGAGCCCGACGGAGTGCAGCATCTGGTGAACCGGCTTCACGTTCTTCTTCAGAATGCCGTGGAACTGGAAGGTCTGACGGTTAGTCAAACGGATGCTGCCGTAAATGGTGTTATCAGCGGCGAATTTATCGATGGCCTTCCACTGCGTTGTGGTGATCACCCCGCCCGGCAGACGGCAGCGCAGCAGCATCGCATGACGCGGCTCCAGCTTCTGCTCGGCGCGTTCGGCGCGAATGTCACGGTCATCCTGCTGGTACATGCCGTGGAAGCGGATCAGCAGGAAGTTATCGCCATGGAAGCCGCCGGTCAGACCGTCATTCAGATCTTCCGCGATGGTGCCGCGCAGGAAATTACTTTCACGCTTCATGCGCTCGGCGTCAGTCAGTTTGCCTTCGACCACTAAAGGCCCTGGGTATTTTTCGCTCATTAGTAGACATCTCGCTGATAACGGCGCTCAACGCGCAGCTCACTTAAAAATTCATCCGCCGATTCGATGTCCATTGCACCAAATTCAGCAATCACTTCCAGCAATGCCTGCTCAACGTCTTTCGCCATGCGATTGGCGTCGCCGCAGACATAAATGTGGGCACCGTCATTGATCCAGCGCCACAGTTCCGCGCCCTGTTCGCGCAGTTTGTCTTGTACGTAGATTTTTTCTTTTTGGTCACGTGACCAGGCCATATCGATACGGCTCAGCACGCCTTCTTTCACGTAACGCTGCCATTCCACCTGATAGAGGAAATCCTCGGTGAAGTGCGGGTTACCGAAGAACAGCCAGTTCTTGCCTTCAGCGCCATCGGCCGCGCGCTGCTGCATAAAGGCGCGGAACGGAGCGATACCGGTGCCTGGGCCAATCATAATGACCGGCGTCTGCGGGTTAGCCGGCAGGCGGAAGTTATCGTTATGTTCGATGAATACGCGGACTTCGCCCTCTTCTTCCACGCGGTCGGCGAGGAAGCTGGAGGCACCACCGGCACGCGCGCGGCCTTCAATCTCGTAGCGCACAACGCCCAGCGTCACATGCACTTCGCTCTCGACTTCCGCTTGCGAAGAGGCAATGGAGTAGAGGCGCGGTGTTAACGGACGCAGCAGGCCAATCAGCGCCTCGGCATCCAGTTGAGCAGGAGAGAAGCGCACCATGTCGACAATCGGCGTGGTCGCCGCGTACTGCTGCAGTTGCGCTTTATCGCCCACCAGCGGCAGCAGAGATTCGCTGCGGGTCAGCGTGGCGTAGTTTTCCACGATATTGGCGGTATTGACCGTCAACTCGAAGTGCCACTGCAGCGCGTCGGCCAGCGGCAGCGTTTTACCGTCAACCGTGACCGGCTCATCGCCCTTCAGCCACAGCAGTTCAACCAGTTCTTTGACCAGCTCTGGGTCGTTCTGATACCAGACGCCCAGCGCGTCGCCCGGCTGGTAGCGCAGGCCGGAGTCGCCGAGATCGATTTCGATATGGCGAACGTCTTTTTCTGAATCGCGGCCGGTGATTTTCTGGTTCACCGCAAGCGTTGCCGTTAATGGCGCTTCTTTGGTGTACGGGCTGGAGTGAATATCATTCACCGCACCGCTCGCCGCCGCCTGAACGGATGGCGCAGCAGGCGCACGCGCTTTCAGCACCTCAACCAGACGTGCACGCCATTCGGCGGCGGCAGCCTGGTATTCCACGTCGGCATCCACGCGGTCGAGCAGGCGTTCACCGCCAAGCTCAGCCAGCTTGCTGTCAAAATCTTTACCAGCCTGGCAGAAGAATTCATAGGAAGTGTCGCCCAGCCCCAGGACCGCAAAGGCGGTATCGGTGAGCTTCGGCGCTTTCTTCGAGAACAGGAACTTATGCAGCGCCACGGCTTCTTCCGGCGCTTCCCCTTCACCCTGTGTAGACGCTACAACAACCAACAGCTTTTCTGACGCGATTTGTTTGAATTTATAATCCCCGGCGTTGACCAGGTTCACGTTCAGTTTGGCGGCCAGCAGGTCGTCACGCAGCGCTTCCGCCACGCGGCGGGCGTTGCCCGTCTGCGACGCAGAGATAAGCGTAATACTCGGGACTTCAGCGGCGACCGGTGCGGCAGCCACTGCGCCCGCGCCAGGCTGCTGATTAAGCACGCCCCAAAAATAGCCGGAAACCCAGGCAAGCTGGGTTGGTGATAAATCGGTCGTGGCCGCCTGAAGGCGTGCCATCTGCTCCGGGTTTAGCGGGAGCAACGCTGAAGGGGGGGACTGTGTTGTCATGCGTCGTTATGTTCCAGTAGCAAAGCTGATTTCTAATCAGGAAAAACAGAACTGAATGTAAGGTTAACGACGTCGATAATAACAATTAAAGAAGTGATAGAAATATCAAATAACCAAATGGACTAACCTGTTTTACTGGTAGTTAATAGCAATAAAACAGGTTGAATAACTTATTGATATAATTAGATAATAATCATAAAAGAGATTAATACTTGTACTCGTCGCCTATTTGGCCGTTTTAGTTAATGCAGAAAAATGTGCATTCGGGTACTATGCGGCGTTTTTTTCCGCAAGACTGAGAGTTCATGATGTCCACCACACTGTTTAAAGATTTCACCTTCGAAGCCGCCCACCATCTGCCGCACGTGCCAGAAGGACACAAATGCGGTCGCCTGCACGGCCACTCGTTTATGGTGCGTCTTGAGATCACCGGTGAAGTCGATCCTCATACCGGTTGGATCATGGATTTTGCCGAACTGAAAGCGGCATTCAAGCCAACCTACGATCGTCTGGATCACTACTACCTGAACGATATTCCGGGCCTCGAAAACCCAACCAGCGAAGTGCTGTCCCGCTGGATCTGGGAACAGGTAAAACCGGTCGTTCCACTGCTTAGCGCAGTCATGGTTAAAGAAACCTGCACGGCGGGCTGCGTTTATCGCGGCGAGTAAGTACGCCTGCAAGCGGGGAGTCGATTCACGTCTCCCCCGTTTTCCTCTTCTGCTACCCCTATCACATTAATTTCCCTGATCTTTCAGAATGCGGCCTCCGCCCAGGAAAAATGACGAAGTTCTGTCACACTCATTGGGTTGGTTAATACATTGTGAGGAATAAGGGATGAAGAAAACGCTTCTCGCCGCAGCGATGCCGGCACTGTTATTGTTCTCAGGACTGAGTCAGGCGCAGACCCCACCCGAAGGCTATCAGCTTCAGCAGGTGCTGATGATGAGCCGCCATAACCTACGTGCACCATTAGCCACTAACGGTAGCGTGCTCGAACAGTCAACGCCGAACGCCTGGCCTGAGTGGGACGTCCCTGGCGGCCAACTGACCACCAAAGGCGGCGTGCTCGAAGTCTATATGGGCCACTATATGCGTGAGTGGCTGGCGCAGCAGGGCATGGTCACCAGCGGTGAATGCCCGGCGCCAGACACGGTATACGCTTACGCCAACAGCCTGCAGCGCACCGTCGCTACCGCACAGTTCTTTATTAACGGCGCCTTTCCTGGCTGCGACGTCGTGGTTCACCACCAGCAAAAAATGGGCACTATGGACCCCACGTTCAACCCGGTGATCACCGACGACTCTGCCCAATTCCGCGAGCAAGCGGTTCAGGCGATGGAGAAAGCGCGCCAGGCTAAACAGCTCGACGAGAGCTACAAGCTGCTGTCACAGATTGCCCGCTATCAGGATTCGCCATCCTGCAAAGAGAAGCAGCAGTGCTCGCTGACCGAAGCGAAAGACAGCTTTAGCGCCAACGACCAGAAAGAGCCAGGCGTTAAGGGGCCGCTGGCGATTGGTAACTCGCTGGTCGATGCATTTACGCTGCAATATTATGAAGGGTTCCCGCTGGACCAGGTGGCCTGGGGTGAAATCAAAACTGACCAGCAGTGGCGTCTGCTTTCACAGCTGAAAAACAGCTACCAGGACAGCCTGTTCACCTCACCGGAAGTGGCGCGCAACGTAGCTAAACCGCTGGTGAAATATATTGATAATGCGCTGGTGACCGAGGCGGCAAAAACGCCAAAAATCACCGTGCTGGTTGGGCACGACTCAAATATTGCGTCGCTGCTGACGGCGCTTGATTTTGACGCCTACACGCTGCCAGGGCAGTACGAGCGCACGCCGATCGGCGGGAAAATTGTGTTCCAGCGCTGGCATGATACGAAAGCGAATCGAGAGTTGATGAAAATTGAGTATGTCTATCAGAGCGCGGATCAGCTGCGTAACGCCGATGTGCTGACGCTGAAGACACCGCCACAGCGCGTCACGCTGTCGCTGAAAGGGTGTCCGGTGGATGCCAACGGTTTCTGCCCGATGGATACCTTCTCGAAGGTAATGAACGACGCAGCGAAATAACGCTTAACGTAGCCCGGCCGAGCGAAGCGACGCCGGGAATTCCCCGGAATCGGCGCGACGAATATCATCATCGGTTGTAGGCCGGATAAGGCAACGCCGCATCCGGCGGCGTACACCAGGTTTGCCTGATGGCGCTGCGCTTATCAGGCCTACGCTGGCTGCGAGTCTTATCAGGCAATATTCAGATATTTGTGCGTCTGCATCGATAGGCGCCAGTTACGCGCAATGCAGGTTTCAATGCACAGGCGGGTGGCATCATCTTTCTGGCTGATTGGCTGCAGCGCAATGATGCGCGGTTTGTCATCGCTCAGCGTTTCCAGCAGTTCATCCAGCGCTTCGATATCGCGCACGCGCCCTACCGGATGCTTGATTTCATCGGCACGTTCCAGCGCCTGCGACAGCACGTCATAGCCACCGCGCATGTTCACCTTCGGCGACACGGTCACCCAGGTACCCGGCGTGCAGCGCACTTCATGGGTACCGCTGGTTTCAATCTGGCAGCTGTAGCCGTTTTGCTCGAGCAGCGCCGTGAGTGGCGTTAAATCATGGATGCAGGGTTCACCACCGGTGATCACCACGTGGCGCGCGGTCCACCCCTGGCGGCCAATAATCGCCAGCAGGTCCTCGCTGCTCGCCGCCCCCCATTTGTCGCTCTCTTTGGTTTTTGCCAGGATACTGAACAGCGAAACTTCCCGATCGCTAAGCTTTTCCCAGGTATGCTTAGTATCACACCAGGCACAGCCTACCGGGCATCCCTGTAAACGAATAAAAATGGCGGGGACGCCAGTAAAATAACCTTCACCCTGCAGGGTCTGGAACATCTCATTAATCGGGTACTGCATCATCAACTCTTCAGTAGTGGTAAACCGTTATTATTGCATACTTCGCGCCAACTATCCCTCGCACTTCTTGCGCAACCGTCTCAGGGCATCTTATCTGAAGGCTGCCGCACTATTTTCTGTGATGAGTCAGCCTATTTTTATGAAATTAACAATTTGATTACACCGATATTTTGTCTCGGTTCACCGTTTAGCATGTTGCTATGTCAATCAAATTGGTATGACACATTTGTATAGGTACTATCCTGCGCTGGCTACATATCATACCAATTATAAATTTTGACAAGGAAAATGGATGAACGCGTTTGCTGAAGCCTTGCCGGTGATCTGGGTCGCCCTGGGCGTTGTGCTGCTACTTATTCTCAATATGAAATTTAAGATCAATGGCATGTTGGCTCTGCTGCTGGCGGCTATTTTTGTCGGTATCTGCGAAGGTCTACCGCTGGAAGCGATCGGCAAGTCGATCGAGGCTGGCGTGGGGAGCACTCTGGGGCATCTGGCGCTGATCATTCTGTTCGGGGCGATCCTCGGTAAGCTGATGGTGGACTCCGGTGCCGCACAGCGCGTCTCTTCGACGCTGCTCAATAGTTTTGGACCGAAGAAAGTCCAGTGGGCCATTATGGTTATCGGGCTTATCTTCGGCCTGGCCATGTTCTATGAAGTCGCCTTCCTGATCCTGGCTCCGCTGGTTATCAGTATCGCACGCGAAGCAAAAATCCCGTTCCTGAAGCTCGGCATCACCATGGTCGCGGCAGCCACCACCGCGCACAGCCTGTTCCCGCCACAGCCGGGGCCAACGGCGTTGGTCGCCGCGTTCCACGCCGATATGGGGATGGTCTATATCTATGGGATTATCGTCGCAATTCCAACGGTGATTTGCTCCGGTATTCTGCTGCCAAAGCTGCTGGGCAACCTTGAACGCCCTATCCCGCAGTTGCTGGAATCACAAAAAGTTTTCCGCGATGACGAAATGCCGTCGTTTACGACCAGCCTGCTGGTTCCACTGATCCCGGCGATTATCATTACCGGCGTCACCATCATTAAGCTGTTTATTCCGGCCAACACCGGAATTACCTCGTTCCTGAATTTTATCGGCAGCGCACAGGTCAGCATGTTGATAGCGGTTCTGGTTGCACTCTACGCCTTTGGCACCGCACGCGGTAAATCGATGACCGAGGTGATGAGTTCCTATTCGACGGCTATAGAAAAAGTGGCGCTGGTCGTCTTTATCATCGGCGCTGGCGGCGCGTTCAAGCAAATCATCATGGATACCGGCGTGGGTGATTACATCGCCGATATGATGCGCACCTCTTCGGTCTCACCGTTGATTATGGCGTGGTTTATCACCGTGCTGCTGCGTCTGGCAACCGGCGCGGGCACCGTCTCGGCCATTACCGCAGCGGGCATTGTCGGGCCAATGATTACTACTTTTAATGTTGACCCGGCGCTAATGGTGTTGGCGACCGCTTCAGGAAGCAACACGCTGACCCACGTCAACGATGCCGCCTTCTGGTTATTCAAAGAGTATTTTGGACTGTCGATTAAAGACACCTTTAAAACCTGGGGTCTTTTAGAATTAACTAACTCCGTTGTCGGTCTGTTAATTGTATTATTACTCGATTTGATTATCTAAATTTTTTATCTAGTAAATAACCCATAGCTTAGCCCGCTATGGGTTATTTATACTTTTTCAACAACCCATTTATGATGTAACAAAAAATGTTATATTTTACAGTTAAGAAATAAACCACTAGCATCATAAAACCCATTAAAAACAGATAGATAAGTGCAATTTTGAAATTTATTGAATCTTTTTAAATATCAAATTGTCCAATCTAATCCGCACCAGCTCGTAAGCTTAAAATAAGCTTAAGACCGTCCTTTACTTCCCCATTATTTATTTAATCGCCGTTTACTTTTCCGATCCTAGAATCCGCAAACCAAACATGACGAGACAGTATTAATGAATACATTATTAATCACGGGCGTTACCGGTTTTCTGGGCGGGGCAGCACTAGAAGCAATCCTCAATAGCCACAGCGGCGTTAATTTACTGCTTTTAGTTCGCGCGAATAACGATGAAGCCGCTGTCACCAGGGTTAAGGAGAACTTACGTAAATTCAATATTGAGGAGAAGAAGCTCGCGCAGATTACCTCACAGAATATCCTGCTCGGCGATCTCGCTTCACCGGAGGGTTTCCTCGCTGATGCGCGCCTGGATAGCGTGACTCACGTGCTGAACTGCGCCGCCGTGGCTTCTTTTGGCAGTAATCCGCTTATCTGGAAGGTGAACGTCGAAGGCACATTGCAGTTTGCGCACCGCATGGCTCAGGTAGAAGGTTTACAGCGCTTCCTGCACGTCGGTACGGCAATGTCCTGCTCGCCAGAGCCGGATTCTCTGGTCGCTGAAAGCGCAGAATTCCGTGAGCGCGCAGAGCATCTGGTGGAGTATACGCACTCCAAATCCACCATCGAACAGTTGATGCAGCAGCAACTCCCGACGCTGCCGCTGGTCATTGCCCGCCCTTCTATCGTCGTGGGCCACACTCATCACGGCTGCCAACCTTCCAGCAGCATTTTCTGGGTTTTTAGCATGGGGTTGATGTTGCAAAAATTCATGTGCTCTATGGAAGACCGCATCGACGTGATTCCGGTGGACTACTGCGCCAGCGCGCTGCTAATGCTGCTGACAGCAACGGTCGCTCAGGGAGAAGTAGTGCATATTTCGGCCGGTGAAGAGAACAGCGTCCGCTTTGCCGATATCGACAACGCGATGGCTTCCGCCCTGGAGCAAGCGCCGGTCGGCGATAAGTACGCCCAGGTAAGCTACGAAACGCTGGTCAAAATGCGCCGCGAGCTGAAAACCATTTTCGGCCCGTGCAACGAACGGCTGATGTTGAAGGCAATGCGCCTGTACGGGGCCTTCGCCACGCTGAACGTGCGCTTTAGTAACGACAAACTGCTGAGTATGGGGATGCCAAAGCCGCCGCGCTTTACTGACTATATTGACCGTTGCGTACAGACCACCCGTGGGCTGACCATCCCGCAGCAGATGGCGGTCGATTTTAAGTAAAAAAAATGCCAGCCCGAGGGCTGGCATTTTTATATCAGAAAAAGTCGGGCTTATGCCTGACCTTTGATCTCTTTACGACCGTTGTACGGAGCCTGTTCACCCAGAGCTTCTTCGATACGAATCAGCTGGTTGTACTTAGCAACGCGGTCAGAACGGCTCATAGAACCAGTTTTGATCTGGCCTGCAGCGGTACCAACAGCCAGGTCAGCGATGGTAGCGTCTTCAGTTTCGCCAGAACGGTGAGAGATGACAGCAGTGTAGCCAGCGTCTTTCGCCATTTTGATCGCAGCCAGAGTTTCGGTCAGGGAACCGATCTGGTTGAATTTGATCAGGATGGAGTTAACGATGCCTTTTTCGATGCCTTCTTTCAGGATCTTGGTGTTGGTTACGAACAGATCGTCACCAACCAGCTGGATTTTGTCGCCCAGTACTTTGGTCTGGTATGCGAAACCAGCCCAGTCAGATTCGTCCAGACCATCTTCGATGGAGACGATTGGGTACTGTTTGGTCAGTTCTTCCAGGAAGTGAGTGAATTCTTCGGAGGTGAATGCTTTGTTGCCTTCGCCAGCCAGAACGTATTTACCGTCTTTGTAGAATTCAGAAGCTGCACAGTCCATCGCCAGGGTGATGTCTTTGCCCAGCTCGTAGCCAGCTGCTTTAACCGCTTCAGCGATAACAGCCAGAGCTTCAGCGTTGGAACCCAGGTTAGGAGCGTAGCCGCCTTCGTCACCAACTGCAGTGTTCATACCTTTAGCTTTCAGAACTTTAGCCAGGTTATGGAACACTTCGGAACCCATACGTACGGCTTCTTTCAGGGATTTCGCGCCAACTGGCTGAATCATGAATTCCTGAATGTCGACGTTGTTGTCAGCGTGCTCGCCGCCGTTGATGATGTTCATCATCGGAACTGGCATGGAGTATTTGCCTGGGGTGCCGTTCAGTTCAGCGATGTGAGCGTACAGTGGCAGACCTTTAGCAGCAGCTGCTGCTTTGGCGTTCGCCAGAGATACGGCCAGGATTGCGTTCGCGCCGAAGTTGGATTTGTTCTCAGTACCGTCCAGATCGATCATGATCTTGTCGATGCCAGCCTGATCTTTAGCATCTTTACCCAGCAGAGCCTGAGCGATTGGGCCGTTTACAGCGCCAACTGCTTTCAGTACGCCTTTACCCATGAAGCGAGATTTGTCGCCATCGCGCAGTTCCAGCGCTTCGCGGGAACCAGTAGAAGCACCTGACGGAGCTGCTGCCATACCAACGAAACCACCTTCCAGGTGAACTTCTGCTTCAACAGTCGGGTTACCACGGGAGTCGATGATTTCACGACCGATGATTTTAACGATTTTGGACATTAGGTTTTCCTCAGTACAAGTTAAACTAAAACTCCAGACAAACAACGCCCCTCGTGGGGCGTTGCCGTTCTAACTTTTCTTACTTCTGACGCTTCTGGTACTCGCTCGCGGCTTTCACGAAGCCAGCAAACAGCGGGTGCCCATCACGCGGCGTGGAAGTAAACTCCGGATGGAACTGACAAGCAACGAACCACGGGTGATTCGGAACTTCGATGATCTCGACCAACTGATCATCCCCGGAACGGCCCGCAACGCGCAGACCTGCAGCTTCAATCGGTTTCAACAACATGTTGTTGACTTCATAGCGGTGACGGTGACGCTCAACGATAGTTGGCTCGCCGTACATCTGGCGGACCAGGCTGTCATCGCTAAGCTGGCACTGCTGTGCGCCAAGGCGCATTGTGCCGCCGAGATCGCTCTTTTCAGTACGAACTTCGACATTGCCATCTTCATCACGCCATTCGGTAATGAGCGCCACAACCGGGTACTTACAGTCTGGCACAAATTCCGTAGAGTTGGCGTTTTCCATGCCTGCAACGTTACGCGCGAATTCGATCAGCGCAACCTGCATACCCAGGCAGATGCCCAGATAAGGAATTTTGTTTTCACGCGCATAGCGTGCGGTAGCGATTTTACCTTCAACACCACGGTAGCCGAAGCCGCCAGGGATCAGGATAGCATCCAAATCTTTCAGAATTTCGACGCCGCGCGTTTCCACATCCTGCGAATCAATCAGCTTGATGTTGACGGTTACGCGGTTTTTCAGGCCACCGTGTTTCAGCGCTTCAATCACCGATTTATAGGCATCTGGCAGTTCAATGTACTTGCCGACCATACCAATCGTGACTTCGCCTGCCGGGTTCGCTTCTTCGAAGATAACCTGTTCCCATTCGGCCAGGTTTGCTTCCGGACAGTTCAAGCTGAATCGTTTACAAATATAATCATCCAGCCCCTGAGATTTCAACAGGCCTGGAATTTTATAAATGGAATCGACGTCTTTCATTGAAATAACGGCTTTTTCTGGCACGTTACAGAACAATGCAATTTTTGCACGTTCGTTGGCCGGAACCGCGCGATCGGAACGACAGATCAGAATATCTGGCTGAATACCGATGGACAGCAGCTCTTTCACGGAGTGCTGAGTCGGTTTGGTTTTGACTTCGCCGGCGGCTGCCATATATGGCACCAGAGTCAGGTGCATGAACAGCGCGTTTTCACGACCGATATCCACGGCCAGCTGGCGAATTGCTTCCAGGAATGGCAGGGATTCGATATCACCGACGGTACCGCCGATTTCAACCAGCACCACATCATGACCTTCGCCACCGGCGAGGACGCGTTCTTTAATAGCGTTAGTGATGTGTGGGATAACCTGCACGGTTGCGCCCAGATAGTCGCCACGGCGCTCTTTGCGCAGGACATCTGAGTAGATACGGCCGGTAGTGAAGTTGTTGCGGCGAGTCATTTTGGTGCGAATGAAGCGCTCATAGTGACCCAGGTCCAGGTCGGTTTCAGCGCCGTCTTCGGTAACGAACACTTCCCCGTGTTGGATCGGGCTCATGGTGCCAGGATCGACGTTAATATACGGATCCAGTTTCATCATGGTCACGTTGAGGCCACGGGCTTCAAGAATGGCTGCCAGGGATGCTGCGGCAATGCCTTTACCCAGAGAGGATACGACCCCGCCGGTCACAAAAATATAGTTCGTTGTCATGCTGGACCTGAGAAGTTAGGGTGAAACGATGGAATAACCAAGACGGGAAAGTAGTATACCCGAACATGGCGAGCGCCACAAACTTTCATTCTCGCTCCTCAATCGCCGCAGAAACAAACATGGGGAGTGAGAAAATAGCCCCTTTGGGGTAAAAGTTTTTGACGCAAATCAAGCGCTTGTCATTTAAGATTTCGCACTTTTCGCCCTTTCCCACAAAAATTCTTTAGAGATCAGATTCCTGCCGTTTTACCTGCTGCCAAACTTCTTCCATCACATCCAGATCCACGCCGGTCATTTCCAGGCCACGCGCGGCGACAATCCGCTCAACTTCGCGGAAACGGCGCTCAAATTTTTCGTTCGCCTTCTGCAATGCGGTCTCGGCTTTTACCCCTAAATGGCGAGACAGGTTAACGGTGGCAAACAGCAGGTCGCCCACCTCCTCTTCCAGTTTAGCTTCGTCGACCACCGCCTGCCTGGCTTCGTCCATCACTTCGTCGATCTCTTCGTAAACTTTATCGAGCACCGGGCCAAGCGTGGTCCAGTCAAAACCCACCGCCGAGCAGCGTTTCTGGATTTTGTGCGCCCGCATCAGCGCCGGGAAGGCGCGTGGGATATCGTCCAGCGCAGAGTGCTGCGCTTTTTCAGCCCGTTCAGCGGTTTTGATTTTCTCCCAGCGGGTCAACACTTCCTGGCTGTTTTCCGCGCTGGCGTCGCCGAAAATGTGCGGGTGGCGGCGCTCCAGCTTGTCGCTGATAGCGGCGCAAATATCGTTGAAATCGAAACGCCCCTCTTCCTGGGCCATCTGCGCGTAAAACACCACCTGGAACAACAGGTCGCCCAACTCACCGCGCAGGTCGTCAAAGTCTTCGCGCGCAATCGCGTCGAGCACTTCGTAGGTTTCTTCCAGCGTGTAGGGCGCGATGGAGCTGAACGTCTGCTCTTTATCCCACGGGCAGCCGTTTTCCGGGTCGCGCAGGCGCTGCATGATGCCGAGCAGTCGGTCGATTTGAGTCATGTGGAGATCCTGGAAATTTAAAAATGGGTAGGCCGGATAAGGCGTTTATGCCGCCATCCGGCGTTGTGAAATTGCCGGATGGCACCTTCGCCTTATCCGGCCTACAAGCGAATTAACCGCCGTGCAGTCGACGAGCGTCGATCACATCCGGCACCTGGTTCAGTTTGCCAAGCACGCGGCCCAGCACCTGCAGGTTGTAGATTTCGATGGTCATGTCGATAGTCGCCATCTGCTGCTTGGTGTCGCTACGGCTGGCCACGCCCAGCACGTTCACCTTCTCGTTGGCGAGAATGGTGGTGATATCGCGCAGCAGGCCGCTGCGATCGTTGGCCTGAACGCGCACCACCAGCGAGTAGCCTGCCGAGTAGCTTTCGCCCCATACGGCGTCAACGATACGTTCCGGCGCGTGCGACTGCAGCTCCGCCAGCTGTTCGCAGTCCGCCCGGTGCACGGAAATCCCGCGCCCCTGGGTGATAAAGCCAACAATCTCGTCGCCAGGAATAGGCTGGCAGCAGCGTGCAATGTGATGCATCAGATTGCCGACACCTTCTACCACTACGCGGCCGTTATCTTTGCTGCGGTTCTGCGGCGTATACGTCTTCTGCTGAAGCTGTTTCAGTGCGGCGGCATCCTGCTCGGCGGCGCTCGGCTTATTGAACTGCGCCTGCAGGAAATTCACCATCTGGTTGAGGCGAATATCTCCGCCGCCGATGGCCGCCAGCAGCTCTTCCACATCGTTAAAGTTGTAGCGCGGCAGCAGGTGCTTCTCGGCTTCCTTGAGGCTGATGCCCAGATGCTCCAGCTCGTCGTCGAGGATCTGCCGCCCGGCCAGCACGTTCTTGTCTTTATCCTGTTTACGGAACCAGGCGTGGATTTTCGAACGTCCGCGGCTGGTCGTCACATAACCAAGATTCGGGTTCAACCAGTCACGGCTCGGGTTCGGCTGTTTCTGGGTGATGATTTCAATCTGGTCACCCATCTGCAGTTGATAGGTGAACGGCACGATACGCCCGCCAATCTTGGCGCCGATGCAGCGGTGGCCGACGTCGCTGTGAATGTGGTAGGCGAAGTCCAGCGGCGTAGAGCCTGCCGGGAGGTCCACCACGTCGCCTTTTGGCGTAAACACATACACACGGTCGTCGAAGACCTGGCTGCGCACTTCGTCGAGCATTTCACCGGAGTCGGCCATCTCTTCCTGCCACGCAATCAGCTTACGCAGCCAGGCGATACGGTCTTCGTGGCCGGAACGTGGGCCGCTCGCCGCGCCAGGACCCTCTTTGTATTTCCAGTGCGCGGCAACGCCCAGCTCAGCGTCTTCGTGCATCTGCTTGGTACGAATCTGGATTTCAACCGTTTTACCGCCTGGGCCTAATACCACCGTATGGATGGACTGGTAGCCGTTCGGTTTCGGGTTTGCAACGTAGTCGTCGAACTCATCTGGTAGGTGGCGATAGTGAGTGTGCACTATCCCCAGCGCGGCGTAGCAGTCCTGTAAACGCTCCGCGACGATACGCACCGCGCGCACGTCAAACAGCTCGTCAAAGGCGAGGTGTTTTTTCTGCATTTTGCGCCAGATGCTGTAGATGTGTTTCGGGCGGCCGTACACTTCAGCCTTCACGCCTTCGGTCTTCATTTCGCTGCGCAGGTGGCCGACAAAATCGGAAATGTAGTGCTCACGGTCAATACGACGCTCGTGCAGCAGCTTCGCGATGCGCTTGTATTCAGCCGGGTGCAGATAGCGGAAGCAGTAATCTTCCAGCTCCCATTTGAGCTGACCGATGCCTAAGCGGTTAGCCAGTGGCGCATAGATGTTGGTACATTCTTTAGCCGCCAGCACGCGTTCATCTTCCGGCGCATCCTTCACTTCGCGCAGGTGGGCAATACGCTCGGCAAGCTTGATAACCACACAGCGGAAATCATCCACCATCGCCAGCAGCATGCGGCGGACGTTATCCACCTGCTCAGATGAGACCGCATCGGTATGGGTGGCTTTCAGTTGGCGAATTGCCGCCATGTCGCGCACGCCGTGAATCAGGGTCACGACGGATTGACCGGCACTTTCGCTCAGCACTTCTTCACTGACAACGTTAGCGTCGACTAATGGAAACAGCAGCGCGGCTCTCAGCGTGTCGTTATCCATACTCAGCGTGGAGAGGATTTCGACCATCTCTACGCCTCGCCACAGCATCAGTTCGGCGTCATCATGTCCCACGGTTTGGCGGCGACAATAATCCCAGGTCTCGGCTAAGCGTTCACACGACTGCTGGCTGGAAATTCCCAGACTTGCGATCCATTTCTGTGGGTCAAATTCACCAGCTTTATTGAGATGTGCACTTCTTACCGCAACCATTGTCCTCTCCTTTCAGGGACCGGCCTGTCGAAGTCGACAAGCCACCGTTATTACCTACGCTCAAACAGCACCATAGATTCCTGGTGCCCAGTGTGCGGGAACATATCAAGCATTGCCATACGCTGAATTTGGTACCCCGCATTCAGCAACGCCTCGCTATCGCGCGCCAGCGTCGCCGGGTTACAGGAAACGTACACCACCCGCGTTGGCGCTAATTTTATAACATGCTGCATCACGCCCGGTGCGCCAGCACGGGCAGGATCGAGTAAAACCTTGTCAAAACCATGTTTCGCCCACGCCTGAAGCGTGACATCTTCTTCCAGATTTTCGTGGAAGAAGGTGACATTCTCCAGGTGGTTCAGCGCGGCGTTTTCCCGCCCTTTCGCCACCAGCGCCGGGACACCTTCAACGCCGACGACGCTTTGTGCGCGGGTGGCCAGCGGCAGGGTAAAGTTCCCCATTCCGCAGAACAGATCCAGTACACGGTCGGTTGACTGTACATCGAGCCACGACAACGCCGTTGCAACCATCTGCTGATTCACGCCGTCGTTTACCTGAATAAAATCGCGCGGGCTGAAGGTTAAGCGTAGCCCGTCTGACGAATACCAGGGTTCTTCGCCGGTCACGCGTTCAAGTATCTCGCTTTCCGGCGCCAGATAAAGCGCAATGCCGGAAGAATGCGAAAAGCGTTCCAGTTTTTCTTTATCTTCATCAGAGAGTGCCGCCGTATGGCGCAGTACCATTAGTGGACCGTTGTCGGCACTAACTAGTTCAACGTGCCCAAGCTGACGTTTTCCCTTCAGGCTCGCCAGACATTCCCGCACGGCGGGCAGCAGCGCCTCAAGATTGGGCACCAAAACGGGGCACTGCACCACGTCGACAATATCGTTCGAATTCGCTTTGCGAAAACCCATCTGCAATGTTTGGGTTTTAGGCTGATAATTCACGCTCAGCCGCGCCCGACGGCGATATCCCCAGGGTTCGCCTGAGATAACTTCATCGACGTCGTGCTTCATTAACCGGTTCAGCGCCTCGCGCTTGCTGCGCTGTTGTAGTGCAACGGCAGCATGCTGCTGCTGGCAACCGCCGCAGACGCCAAAATGCGGGCAGCGCGGCGTTTCACGTTCAGAACTGGTGGTCAGACGGCGTTTTACCTGCCCGCGCGCGTACTGTTTTTTATCTTCCGTCAGGGTCACTTCCGCGCTTTCATCTGGCAATAACCCATTGATAAATAATGCTTTACCTTTGTGGCGCGCGACACCTTGCCCGAAGGGATCAAGACTGCTGACTGTCACGGTTATGATCTGGCGCGTCGTCACGCGCCGTTTTGCAGAGTAGAATTGCGCCATCGTAGAGATTGTTCTCAATCAAAAATATTGCCCTGATTCTCCCACAACGGACCTCCATGACCAACTACAGCCTGCGTGCAAGAATGATGATTTTGATCCTGGCGCCAACCGTACTCATCGGTTTATTGCTCAGTATCTTCTTCGTCGTACACCGCTATAACGACCTGCAGCGTCAGCTGGAAGACGCCGGTGCCAGCATTATTGAACCGCTCGCCGTCTCCAGTGAATATGGTATGAATTTGCAAAATCGCGAGTCGATCGGCCAATTGATCAGCGTATTGCATCGCCGTCATTCCGATATTGTGCGCGCCATTTCCGTTTACGATGAGCATAACAAACTGTTCGTCACCTCTAACTATCAACTGGACCCAAGTGAACTGCAACTGCCGCGCGGCACGGCATTTCCCCGAAGGCTAAGCGTCACGCGGCTTGGCGATATCATGATTCTGCGCACGCCGATTATCTCCGAGCACTACTCGCCGGACGAGTCGCCGCAGTCGGATGCCAAAACGCCGATCAACATGTTGGGCTACGTCGCGCTGGAGCTGGATCTTAAATCGGTGAGGCTCCAGCAGTACAAAGAGATTTTCATCTCCAGCGTGATGATGCTGTTCTGTATCGGCATTGCGCTGATCTTCGGCTGGCGGCTGATGCAGGACGTTACGGGGCCAATTCGCAACATGGTGAATACCGTTGACCGCATCCGCCGAGGGCAGCTCGATAGCCGCGTTGAAGGCTTTATGCTCGGCGAGCTGGATATGCTGAAAAACGGCATCAACTCGATGGCCATGTCGCTCGCTGCCTATCATGAGGAGATGCAGCATAACGTCGACCAGGCTACCTCGGATCTGCGGGAAACGCTGGAGCAGATGGAGATCCAGAACGTGGAGCTGGATCTGGCGAAAAAGCGCGCGCAGGAAGCCGCGCGTATCAAGTCCGAGTTCCTTGCCAACATGTCGCACGAGCTACGTACGCCGCTTAACGGGGTTATCGGCTTTACCCGCCTGACGCTCAAAACCGAGCTGAACCCAACCCAGCGCGACCACCTCAACACCATCGAGCGTTCTGCCAACAACCTGCTGGCCATCATCAACGATGTGCTCGACTTTTCGAAGCTGGAAGCCGGTAAGCTGCTGCTGGAAAGCATTCCCTTCCCGCTGCGTAACGCTCTTGATGAAGTGGTCACCCTGCTGGCGCACTCAGCCCACGATAAAGGGCTTGAGCTGACGCTCAATATTAAGAACGACGTGCCGGATAACGTTATCGGCGACCCGCTGCGCCTGCAGCAGGTGATCACTAACCTGGTGGGGAACGCCATCAAGTTTACCGAAAACGGTAATATCGACGTGCTGGTTGAGCAGCGTGCCGTCAGCAATAACAAGGTGCAGATTGAAGTGCAGATCCGCGATACCGGGATTGGTATTCCAGAGCGCGATCAATCTCGTCTGTTCCAGGCCTTCCGTCAGGCGGATGCCAGCATCTCCCGCCGCCACGGTGGCACCGGGCTGGGGCTGGTTATCACCCAGAAACTGGTGCGCGAGATGGGCGGTGATATCTCCTTCCACAGCCAGCCAAATCGTGGTTCCACTTTCTGGTTTAACATCAACCTCGATCTGAACCCGAACGTGATTGCCGATGGCCCGGATACCAGCAGCTTGAAGGGCAAGCGCATTGCCTACGTGGAGGCTAACGCCGCCGCGGCGCAGGCCACGCTGGATATGCTCGCTTCTACGCCGCTGGAGGTGGTCTACGCCGTCAGCATTGCCGCGCTCCCGGCTGAGTTTTACGACATTCTGCTGGTTGCCGTGCCGGTCTCCGTTCGCGACCTGAGTATTCACCGCGACAAGCTGAGCATGGCGCTGAAGATGACCGACCATCTGGTGCTGGCACTGCCGTGCCACGCGCAGGTCGACGCAGAAGCGCTGAAAAAAGACGGGGCATCAGCCTGTCTGTTGAAGCCGCTGACCATTACCCGATTAATGCCGGTGTTGCTGGAGTTTAGCCTCAGCACCTCTTCTCAGATTGCCGTTCCACATACCGAACATCGCCTGCCGATGACGGTCATGGCAGTGGACGATAACCCGGCCAACCTGAAGCTGATTGGCGCGCTGTTAGACGATCAGGTGCAGCACGTAGAGCTGTGCGAAAGCGGGCACCAGGCCGTTGAGTGCGCCAAGCAGATGAAGTTCGATCTGATTCTGATGGATATTCAGATGCCGGACATCGACGGCATTCGCGCCTGCGAGCTGATACGCCAGCTTCCGCACCAGCAGCAAACGCCGGTGATTGCCGTCACCGCTCACGCCCTTGCCGGGCAGCGTGAGAAGCTGTTGACCGCCGGTATGAACGACTATCTGGCGAAGCCGATTGAAGAGAACCGGCTGCACGATTTACTGCTGCGCTATAAGCCTGGGGTGAATGTGGTGCCTCGCCCGATTCACGCCGACCCGATTGAACCACCGGTCGACCTCAACGCGACGCTGGACTGGCAGTTGGCACTGCGTCAGGCCGCCTATAAGCCTGACCTGGCGCGCGAGATGTTGCAGATGCTGATAGCCTTCTTGCCGGAAGTGCGTAACAAAGTGGAAGAACAGCTGGTTGGCGAGCAGCCGGAAAATCTGGTCGATACCATTCATAAACTGCACGGTAGCTGCGGCTACAGCGGCGTTCCGCGTCTCAAGCATTTGTGTCATCTGATTGAGAGCCAGCTGCGCAGCGGCACGGCGGCGGAAGAGCTGGAACCGGAACTGCTGGAGCTGTTAGATGAGATGGATAATGTGACCCGGGAAACCCGGAAGATGTTGGGATAGGTGCTGTTCCCGGCGGCGCTTCGCTTGGCCGGGCTACCGTCTCGTAGGCCTGATATGGCAACACCGCCATCAGGCATTGGCGCACATTGCCGGATGGCGGCATAAATGCCTTATCCGGCCTACAGTTCTTGCCCTAATTTAATGGCGGCCGCAATATTCCGCGCCGCCTTTCGCACGTTCTCACCCGCTTCCGACAGCGCCTCCTCCAGCGTGCAAATGCGATACATCACGCTGAACACCGCATCAATCCCGTGCTGGTGTACCACGCCAACGTCCGGCGTCAGGCTGCCGGCAATGCCAATCACCGGAACCTGGTAGCGTTTAGCCACCTTAGCCACGCCCACCGGCACTTTGCCGTGAATGGTCTGGCTATCCATACGCCCTTCCCCGGTAATCACCAGACTGGCATCCGCCACCAGCGCATCAAGGTGCAGCGCGTCGGTAACAATCTCAATGCCCGGTCGCAGCGTTGCGCCGCAGAAAGCATACAACGCCGCCCCCATTCCCCCCGCCGCGCCGCCGCCCTCAAGCGTCAGCACGTCGTGGCCTAAATCCCGCTGAATACACGCTGCATAGTGCGTCAACGCCCGATCAAGATCCGCAACCATTTCCGGCGTTGCCCCCTTTTGCGGCCCAAACACCGCTGAGGCCCCCTCTTCGCCGGTTAACGGGTTGGTGACATCGCAGGCGACATCAATCTGGCAGCGCGACAGCCGGCTATCCAGCCCGCTGATATCAATACGTGCCAGCGCCGCCAACCCTGCGCCACCGGGCTGAATCGGCTTTCCTTCCACCGTTAACAACGTTGCCCCCAGCGCCTGCACCATGCCCGCGCCGCCATCATTGGTCGCGCTACCACCAAGACCGATAATAATACGGCGTACGCCGCTATCCAGCGCGTGCCGAATCAATTCTCCCGTACCCCAGGAGGTGGTTTTTAGTGGATTACGCTTTGCGACAGGCACGCTTTCCAGGCCGCTTGCCGCTGCCATTTCAATAAACGCACATTGCTCATCGCCGGAAATACCTAAGAAGCCTGACACAGGAGAACCCAACGGGCCGGTCACTTCAACCTCCAGCACTCGCCCCTGCGTTGCCGCCACCATGGCTTCTACCGTCCCCTCGCCACCATCGGCAACGGGTAGCTTGAAGTATTCAGCATCGGGGAACACATCACGAAAGCCATCCTCTATCGCACAGGCAACATCGAGCGCGCTCAGGCTTTCTTTGTAGGAGTCAGGGGCAATCACAATCTTCATTGGCTGTCCTTATGCGAGTTTGCGGTTGGGTTCTGCGTACTCCAGCAGAGTTGGCGGTAAGCTTAGCGCACCATACACGGACGTTTGTTATCAAACGTCCAGTTTGGGATCAGATACTGCATTCCCATTGCATCATCGCGCGCGCCGAGGCCGTGCTTTTTGTACAGCTCGTTGGCCTGCATCACCTGGTCCATATCCAACTCAACGCCCAGACCCGGTTTGTTCGGCACCTGCACCATACCGCCTTTGATTTCAAACGGTTCTTTGGTCAGGCGCTGATTACCTTCCTGCCAGATCCAGTGGGTGTCAATCGCCGTAATTTTTCCCGGTGCGGCAGCCGCCACGTGGGTGAACATCGCCAGCGAAATATCAAAGTGGTTATTGGAGTGCGAGCCCCAGGTCAGACCGAACTCATGGCACAGCTGCGCCACGCGTACCGAGCCCTGCATGGTCCAGAAGTGCGGGTCCGCCAGTGGAATATCCACCGATTGCAACGCCAGCGTATGGCCCATCTGGCGCCAGTCGGTGGCAATCATGTTGGTCGCCGTCGGCAGTCCGGTAGCACGACGGAATTCGGCCATCACTTCGCGCCCGGAGAAGCCCTGCTCCGCCCCGCACGGATCCTCGGCGTAGGCGAGCGTTCCCTTAAGGAATTTGCCAATCTTAATCGCTTCGTCCAGCGACCATGCCCCGTTCGGGTCAAGCGTCACACGCGCCTGCGGGAAACGTTTTGCCAGCGCCACGATAGACTCCGCTTCCTCTTCACCTGCCAGCACGCCGCCTTTCAACTTAAAATCGTTGAAGCCATACTTTTCATATGCCGCTTCTGCCAGACGCACCACCGCATCCGGAGTCATCGCTTCGTCATGACGTAGCCGATACCAGTCACATTTCTCGTCCGGCTGGCTTTGATACGGCAGCGGAGTTACATGGCGGTTTCCGATAAAGAACAGGTAGCCCAACATTTCAACTTCACTACGCTGCTGGCCTTCCCCCAGCAGCGATGCCACGTTCACGTCCAAATATTGGCCTAATAGATCCAGCATCGCCGCTTCGATACCGGTCACCACGTGAATAGTGGTACGCAGGTCAAAGGTTTGCAGGCCACGACCGGTAGCATCGCGGTCGGCGAAGGTACTGCGCACGGCGTTCAGTACGTTTTTGTACTCGCCCAACGTTTTCCCCACCACCAGTGGAATCGCATCTTCAAGAGTCAGGCGGATCTTCTCACCGCCGGGGATCTCCCCTACGCCCGTATGACCCGCGTTATCTTTGATAACCACGATATTGCGAGTAAAGAACGGTGCATGCGCCCCGCTCAGGTTCATTAGCATGCTGTCGTGTCCGGCAACCGGGATGACCTGCATAGACGTTACTACGGGCGTGGAAGTGTGAATCGACATGGTTCAATCCTTGTTAACAATAGCGATAACGAGAACGGCGCATAGCATTGAATATCTCGCTATCCATAAGATGGGATGACTTAACGCAGTATAGGAAGCGGCGAGCGGTAGCTCATCGTGCATATGCACAATTTTATTAGGGGATATTATGAGATGATATGGCTAATGTACAAATAGCAGCCGGTACGACAGTATCGTACCGGTGCCTTAAGAAGAGCGTTTATTTCAGCAGCGTTGCCCACTGCTCTACCCACGGATTGGAGATGCTCTCCGGCTCCGGGTCTTCAGACGCATCGATCATCAGCATCTCGCCGATGCGCTGTGCACCCTGTTCCTGCAACAGGTCGTCGAACCGCTTACCGCCGCCGCAGAAATTAGCGTAGGTGCTATCTCCCAGCGCAATAATGCCGTAGCGCAGGTGAGGCTGATACATATCCTGCAGATCGTTAAACAGCGGCACGATGCTATCAGGTAAATCGCCCTGCCCGGTGGTGGAGGTCACCACCAGCACGTACTTCCCGGTATAGCTTTCCCAATCGGCGACCATCGGGTCTTCAAACACCTTAGCCTGATGGCCAAGACCGCTCAGAATGGTTTCCGCTTCCTCGGCCACCAACAGCGAATTGCCGTACATGGTGCCGACAAAAATCCCTACTTCAGCCATGATTTAACTCCCTGTTTACTTCTCGATAGCTTCATCCTGACCGGAGTCGGCAACAAACTCAACCCTTTCATTCTCGGGGAGAAGCCCGCGCCAGCCGAAATGTGATAGCGCCTGCATCCAGATATCATCCAGCCCGGCGCGAATGATCAGCGGCTCGCCGGTAAACGGGTGGGTTAACGAGAGCTGGCTGGCGTGCAGCATCAGGCGATGACAGCCAAAATGCTCTGCGGCGCTGCGGTTCTGACGCAGGTCGCCGTGCTTGCTGTCGCCAAGAATCGGGTGACGAAGATGCGCCAGATGGCGACGCAACTGATGCTTGCGACCCGTTTTCGGCTCCAGCTCCACCAGCCCGTAGCGGGTGGTCGGGTAGCGCCCGGTAGCGACCGGCATTTCCACCGTCGCCAGACCGCGATAGTGGGTTACCGCCGGCTGCGGGTCTTTATTTTCACGAGCAAACTTATCGGCGATTTTATCGAGTTCTTCCACCAGCGGGTAATCGAGCACCGCATCGTCCGTCAGCCAGCCGCGCACGATGGCATGATAGCGTTTCTGCATCTGGTGCTGTTCGAACTGCTGCGACAGCAGGCGGCCAGCTTCGCTGGAGAGCCCCATCAACAGTACGCCTGAGGTTGGGCGGTCAAGGCGATGGGCGGTGAAGACGTGCTGACCAATCTGGTCACGCACCGTTTGCATCACCACCACTTTTTCATCACGGTCGAGCCAGCTACGGTGAACCAGCCAGCCGGAGGGCTTATTCACCGCCACCAGCCACTCATCCTGGTAAATGATTTCCAGCATCAGTGCGCATCGCTCACGAAGAAGGCGTCCAGCTGCTCCAGCGGCGGCAGAATGATCGCGCGCAGCGGATGGGCAGCATCCAGCGCCATTTCATAATAGGGAGCGATAGCAAAACCGGTTGGCAGCGGCATGCCGCCGTCGAGAAGTTGGTGCATGCGAGGAATCAGCACCCATTGCAGCCACTCTAACGGCTCCAGCGTATCCATACAGAACGGCTGGTCGCTGGCAAATGCGCTCTCATGCGGTGCCGTCTCCTGCCAGTGTTCATGCTGACGCAGCAGGGTTTCAATAAGCAGTAGTTGGTCGCGTAAGTTGTCGTGGCGTGTCATGGGAACCTCAGAGGAAACAAAATCGGGCGCAGGATATCACTAGTTGGCGGGAAACAAAAAAAGGGAGCACTGTAAAAACAGTGCTCCCGGTTCGTTTCGCAGCAATCCAGCTACTTTTGGTGCTCCCTGCTCGTCCGTGACAACTTTTCCTGTGGTCTCCTGACCATGTTCATCCATAAACGGTTGCATCCTGCATCACACCACCCCGATGTGATTTCACCCAATCCTTGAGTGTATCCTGATCTTCCTGATCCACCAGATATCCTGTCTGGCTCTCATTCTCCGTCCTGGAGGTGTCCTTTAACGCGTACCTGCGTTATCCTCTTGCTTCATCCTGAAGCCTTTCCTTGAATCACCTTCCCGGTGTGTCCTATGAAGCGTCATCCTCCTGATGTTCACTTCATTGTGCGACTCCCTGTCGACGTAGATAGAATCCGCTATTCCGCCCCGTCTTACAAGTGCCTCTCAGGCAAACACTTAAGGCTTATATGAGAGATTAAGCGCACAAAATTAATTTATCTCATTGATATACAACAAAATAACTAAGCAAATGGGATAAGTGTCTTACTTATATTCTGGCGATCTCTCACAAGGCGTGTAAGAGATCTCTCACAAGGTGATGGGCAAACTGTCTTACAGGAGAGGCTCAAGTTGAGTCAGGAAACTCGCAAGAGAGGAGGCAAGCGGCAGACGATTACGGGTTCCGAGCGTCTCTTTGACCACTTCACCGGTCACGTTGCACACGGAAATCACGTCCAGCTCGCTGTCCAGCGTGGCGATAAAAAGCGTCGGTGAAAGCTTCAGGCGCTTTTGCGTGACCAGGTGACCAATCAGGTTTTCCTGCACGCGACGGAAATCGTCGGGACTCCACACCTGCAGCAGCGTCAGGGTTTCGCCCATGAACATCGCGTGCATATCACCCGCATACTGAGTGGTATAATAGGTGTGAATGGGTTGTTGTACCACAATATCCATTGCGCGTTCAACGCCATTTACATTCTGCTCGCCGTCAAACGGCTGAGGCTGCCAGAGTACCTCATCATCGGTCGTTGAGACCTGGCACGGGGACGGAATGCCATAAAGTTCCTCACTGCGCGGCAGGCTGTTGTGCTCACGCTGCCAGGCATCGCAATAGCGTTGGGTGAAAGCGTGCAATGCGTCTGCGGTCTGCTGGTCCACGAATTTCTCTCTTCTGGTTAGCTAAGATACACTAGAAACAATAGTGTACCTGCTTTGTAACGGTGAAACATGTCTTCTTATGAGAACCACCAGGCGCTGTCTGGCCTGACCCTGGGTAAAACCACAGATTATCGCGATACCTATGACGCCTCTCTGCTTCAGGGCGTACCGCGCAGCTTAAACCGCGACCCGCTGGGGCTGCACGCTGATACCCTGCCGTTCCACGGCGCGGATATCTGGACGCTGTATGAACTCTCCTGGCTGAATGCCAAAGGGCTGCCACAGGTGGCCGTTGGCCACGTCGAATTGAGCCACGCGACGGTCAATCTGGTGGAGTCCAAAAGCTTCAAACTGTACCTCAACAGCTTCAACCAGACGCGCTTTGATAGCTGGGAAGCGGTACAGCAGACGCTGGAGCGCGATCTGAGCGCCTGCGCACAGGGCGTGGTGACCGTCGCGCTGTATCGCATCGATGAGCTGGAAGGCCAGCCTATTGCCCATTTCCACGGCAGCTGCATCGATAATCAGGATATCGAGATTGAGAGCTACGAATTCAACGCCGACTATCTCGACGGTGCCGCCGGGCAAAAAGTGGTGCAGGAGACGCTGGTCAGCCATCTGCTGAAGTCCAACTGCCTGATTACCCATCAGCCAGACTGGGGCTCTGTGCAGATCCAATACCGCGGCCCGCAAATCGACCGCGAGAAGTTGCTGCGCTATCTGGTTTCCTTCCGTCATCACAACGAATTCCACGAGCAGTGCGTCGAACGTATCTTCAATGACATTCTGCGCTTCTGCGCGCCGGAGAGCCTGAGCGTTTACGCCCGCTACACCCGTCGCGGCGGTCTGGATATCAACCCATGGCGCTCAAACGGCGAATTTGTTCCGGCCATCGGCCGTCTGGTACGTCAGTAAGCTTAACAAAATCTCAATTTTGCGCGCTTTGTTCCGCGCTGAGGTTGTAGTAAACGGGCCAGCGAGGCTATTGTAATCAGCAAGGAAGACGATTTTCGTCCCGTAAGGAGTTCACTTGATTACACATATTAGCCCGCTTGGCTCAATGGATATGTTGTCGCAGCTGGAAGTTGACATGCTTAAACGCACGGCCAGCAGCGACCTGTATCAATTGTTCCGCAACTGTTCCCTGGCCGTACTGAACTCAGGCAGCCTGACCGATAACAGCAAAGAGCTGCTGTCCCGTTTTGAAAGCTTCGACATCAACGTGCTGCGCCGCGAGCGCGGCGTGAAGCTTGAACTGATTAATCCCCCGGAAGATGCCTTCGTTGATGGGCGGATCATCCGCTCGCTGCAGGCCAACCTGTTTGCCGTGCTGCGCGATATTCTGTTTGTTTACGGGCAAATCCATAACACCGTCCGCTTTCCGAATCTCGATCTGGAAAGCTCAACCCACATTACCAACCTGGTCTTCTCTATTCTGCGTAACGCCCGCGCGCTGCACGTCGGGGAAGCACCGAACATGGTGGTGTGCTGGGGCGGCCACTCTATTAATGAAAACGAATACCTGTACGCTCGCCGCGTCGGTAACCAGCTTGGTCTGCGCGAGCTAAACATCTGCACCGGCTGCGGCCCAGGCGCGATGGAAGCACCGATGAAAGGCGCGGCGGTGGGTCACGCGCAGCAGCGCTATAAAGAAGGCCGCTTTATCGGCATGACCGAACCATCGATTATTGCTGCTGAGCCGCCTAACCCGCTGGTGAACGAACTGATCATCATGCCGGATATCGAAAAACGTCTGGAAGCGTTTGTCCGTATCGCCCACGGCATCATTATCTTCCCGGGTGGCGTCGGTACGGCGGAAGAGCTGCTGTATCTGCTGGGCATTCTGATGAACCCGGCGAACAAAGACCAGGTACTGCCGCTTATTCTTACCGGCCCGAAAGAGAGCGCCGACTACTTCCGCGTGCTGGACGATTTTGTCGTGCATACGCTGGGCGAAGGCGCACGCCGTCATTACAAAATCATCATTGATGATGAAGTAGAAGTGGCGCGCCAGATGAAGAAAGCAATGCCGCTGGTGAAAGAGAACCGTCGCGATACCGGTGATGCCTACAGTTTTAACTGGTCGATTCGCATTGCGCCGGACCTGCAAATGCCGTTCGAGCCATCGCACGAAAATATGGCGAGCCTGAAGCTCTATCCCGATCAGCCGGTTGAAGTTCTGGCCGCCGACCTGCGCCGCGCCTTCTCTGGCATCGTGGCGGGTAACGTGAAGGAAGTCGGTATTCGCGCTATCGAAGAGTTTGGGCCGTACAAGATCCACGGTGATAAAGAGATGATGCGCCGCATGGACGAGCTGCTGCAGGGCTTCGTGGCCCAGCACCGTATGAAACTGCCCGGCTCCGCCTATATTCCCTGCTACGAAATCTGCGCCTGAGTCTGACCTCAGCGTAATTCACTACTCTTCCGGCGGTCTTTTCCGCCGGAATTTCCCCCAAAACCGCTCGCTTAACTGCATCTATTCATTCATAGCCAATCGTTTGCGTACGTTATCCGACCATATATTATTAGCAATAGTTATGATTAAGCGCTAAAAAACGCCATTTTCACCATTTTTATCAGCAAAAACATCGTATTTACCCCCTCTACCATTTACCACACATACTGCGAATGGTAGCCTTCGCGACCATTAATTTCTGCATATATTGCATTTACAGTAAAAACGCCTGCAATAGCCCACACTAAAAGTGGATTATTACATTTGCGATCATGATCACTGATACATTTACCAGTTAAATGTACATTTGCGCTCGTCTAAAACGGTATCGGGTAAAAATCACAAAAAAGCCGATACTTATAAAATTTAATATTGGTTTTATCGTTCTTTTTATTTTATTTGACTAAAAAATTAGCATTTTCCTTCCTCCAGGAGATACAGATGGAAAACACTCAAACCAGCACTATCGTCACAGCAGAATCTGCTAGCGGATGGCGCAAAACAGATACAATGTGGATGCTGGGTCTTTACGGCACTGCAATCGGTGCAGGCGTATTGTTCCTGCCAATCAACGCCGGCGTTGGTGGCATGATCCCGCTGATCATCATGGCTATCCTTGCTTTCCCGATGACCTTCTTCGCACACCGCGGCCTGACCCGCTTCGTGCTGTCCGGTAAAAACCCGGGTGAAGACATCACAGAAGTGGTTGAAGAGCACTTCGGTATCGGCGCAGGTAAACTGATTACCCTGCTCTACTTCTTCGCTATCTACCCAATCCTGCTGGTTTACAGCGTGGCAATCACCAACACCGTTGAGAGCTTCCTGGCTCACCAGTTGCACATCACGCCGCCACCGCGCGCGCTGCTGTCGCTGATTCTGATCGTCGGCATGATGACCATCGTTCGCTTCGGTGAGCAGATGATTGTTAAAGCGATGAGCATCCTGGTGTTCCCGTTCGTAGCAGCCCTGATGGTACTGGCTCTGTACTTGATCCCACAGTGGAGCGGTGCGGCGCTGGAAACACTGTCCTTCAGCAGCGCAGCCTCTACCGGCAACGGCCTGTGGATGACCCTGTGGCTGGCAATCCCGGTTATGGTGTTCTCCTTCAACCACTCACCAATCATCTCCTCCTTCGCGGTCGCGAAGCGTGAAGAATACGGCCAGGGCGCAGAGAAAAAATGCTCCTCCATTCTGGCTCGTGCACACGTAATGATGGTGCTGACCGTTATGTTCTTCGTCTTCAGCTGCGTACTGAGCCTGTCCCCAGCGGACCTGGCGGCGGCAAAAGAGCAGAACATCTCCATCCTGTCTTACCTGGCGAACCACTTTAACGCGCCGGTTATCGCCTGGATGGCACCGATTATCGCGATTATCGCTATCACCAAATCCTTCCTGGGCCACTACCTGGGCGCCCGTGAAGGCTTTAACGGTATGGTTATTAAGTCTCTGCGTAGCAAAGGCAAAACCATCGAAATCAACAAACTGAACAAAATCACTGCGCTGTTCATGCTGATTACCACCTGGATCGTGGCAACCATGAACCCAAGCATCCTGGGCATGATCGAAACCCTGGGCGGCCCAATCATCGCGATGATTCTGTTCCTGATGCCGATGTATGCTATCCAGAAAGTACCGGCAATGCGTAAATACAGCGGTCACATCAGCAACGTCTTCGTTGTCCTGATGGGTCTCATCGCTATCTCCGCTATCTCCTACTCTCTGTTTAGTTAATCACCCTGCGCCGCCCCCAGGGCGGCGCACTTCAATACCATAGGGACGCCTCATGATTAGCGTATTCGATATCTTCAAAATCGGCATTGGTCCTTCCAGCTCACACACCGTTGGGCCAATGAAAGCAGGCAAACAGTTCACGGACGACTTGATTGCGCGTGGGATCCTCAATGATATTACTCGCGTAGTCGTCGATGTTTACGGCTCACTCTCTCTGACCGGTAAAGGTCACCATACCGATATCGCCATCATTATGGGTCTGGCAGGAAATCTGCCTGATACGGTCGATATCGAGTCTATCCCGGCGTTTATCCAGGATGTGAACACCCACGGTCGCCTGATGCTTGCTAACGGTCAGCACGAAGTGGAGTTCCCCGTTGACCAGTGCATGAACTTCCATGCCGACAACCTCTCCCTGCATGAAAACGGCATGCGTATCACCGCACTGGCGGGCGATAACGCCGTTTACAGCAAAACCTATTATTCCATCGGCGGTGGCTTTATCGTCGATGAAGAGCACTTCGGTCAGCAGACTGAAGCGCCGGTGGCCGTACCTTACCCGTACAAAAATGCCGCCGATCTGCAGCGTCACTGCAACGAAACCGGGCTGTCACTCTCTGGCCTGATGATGAAAAACGAACTCGCGCTGCACAGCAAAGAAGAGCTGGAAAAGCATTTCGCTGACGTCTGGGCCGTGATGAAAGGCGGTATTGAACACGGCACCACCACTGAAGGCGTCCTGCCGGGTAAACTACGCGTTCCGCGCCGCGCTGCAGCGCTGCGCCGCATGCTGGTGAGCCAGGATAAAATCAGCAGCGACCCAATGGCGGTAGTGGACTGGATCAACATGTTCGCGCTGGCCGTTAACGAAGAAAACGCCGCCGGCGGCCGCGTAGTGACGGCGCCAACCAACGGCGCCTGCGGGATTGTTCCTGCGGTGCTGGCGTACTACGACAAGTTCATCCGCGAAGTAAACGCTAACTCGCTGGCGCGCTACATGCTGGTCGCAAGCGCGATTGGCTCACTGTACAAGATGAACGCCTCTATCTCCGGCGCTGAAGTGGGCTGCCAGGGTGAAGTGGGCGTGGCCTGCTCAATGGCGGCTGCCGGTCTGGCAGAACTGCTAGGCGCAAGCCCTGCGCAGGTATGCATCGCCGCGGAAATCGGCATGGAGCATAACCTCGGTCTGACCTGCGACCCGGTCGCCGGCCAGGTTCAGGTACCGTGCATCGAGCGTAACGCCATTGCTTCGGTGAAAGCGGTGAACGCCGCGCGTATGGCGCTGCGCCGTACCAGCGAGCCGCGTGTCTGCCTCGATAAGGTTATCGAGACCATGTACGAAACCGGTAAAGACATGAACGCCAAGTATCGCGAAACTTCTCGCGGTGGCCTGGCAATGAAAGTAGTGGCCTGCGACTAACGTCATCCCCCCCAGAGGCCTCGCGCAGTTTTGCGAGGCCTCTTCCCGTTTTATCCCCCGCCAATAGCCTCGCTGTGCCCTGAATGTTACCCTTACCGCTCGAATCGTTAGGGAGAACACCTGTGGCCGTCCATTTGCTGATTGTTGATGCACTCAACCTGATACGCCGTATTCATGCCGTTCAGGGTTCCCCCTGTGTGGAAACCTGCCAGCACGCGCTGGATCTGCTGATTGCCCACAGCCAGCCGACTCACGCGGTGGCGGTGTTTGACGATGAGGCGCGTAACAGCGGCTGGCGACACCAGCGTCTTCCTGACTACAAGGCGGGCCGCCCGCCGATGCCGGACGCTCTCCACGCCGAGATGCCCGCGCTGCGTGACGCTTTCGAACTGCGCGGCGTTCGCTGCTGGGTATCCAGCGGGAACGAAGCCGACGATTTAGCGGCAACGCTGGCGGTGAAAGTGGCTGGCGCGGGACATCAGGCCACCATCGTCTCCACCGATAAAGGCTACTGCCAGTTGCTCTCGCCAAATCTGCGCATTCGCGACTATTTCCAGAAGCGCTGGCTCGACGTGCCGTTTATCGAAAACGAATTTGGCGTCCAGCCACATCAGCTGCCGGACTACTGGGGCCTGGCAGGTATCAGCAGCTCGAAGGTGCCGGGTGTGGCGGGTATTGGCCCGAAGAGCGCCACGCAGCTATTGACACAGTTCCCGACGCTGGAGGCGCTGTATGAGCATCTGGATGAGGTGCCGGAGAAATGGCGCAAGAAGTTGGTTGAGCACCGGGAGATGGCATTTTTATGCCGCGATATCGCACGACTGAAGACCGATTTGCATATTGATGGGAATTTACAGCAGCTGCGGTTGGTACGGTAGCCTGGTTGCCGGATGGCGGCGTAAACGCCTTATCCGGCCTACGGGTTTGTAGACGGGTAGGCCGGATAAGCACAGCGCCATCCGGCAACATCACCACGCTATCTGATATAATTCGACGATATCGGCCACACTCGCTTCACGAGGGTTCCCCCCCGTGCATACATCATCAAAGGCTGCCTGGGCCAGCGCCGGGATATCTTCTTTACGCACACCGACGTCGCGTAAATGCAGCGGAATACCAACATCACGATTCAGCGCAAATACCGCATCAACAGCGGCCTCCCGCGCGTGCTCCAGGCTCAGCGCTTCCACTTTCTCACCCATTGCGCGCGCAATATCACGGAACTTCTCGCCGGTGTGCTCGGCGTTATAGCGCATAATATGCGGCAGCAGGATGGCATTCGCTACGCCATGGGGCGTGTTATAAAACGCCCCCAGCGGGTGCGCCATTCCATGAACCAGCCCCAGGCCCACGTTGGAAAACCCCATCCCTGCGACATACTGCCCTAGCGCCATGGCTTCACCGGCCTCACGTTCGCCCATCACTGAACCACGCAATGCGCCCGCGATAATTTCAATCGCTTTAATGTGCAGCGCATCCGTCAACGCCCATGCGCCGCGCGTAATGTAGCCTTCAATCGCATGCGTCAGCGCGTCAACGCCGGTCGCCGCTTTCAGCGCGGGTGGCATGCCGTCCATCATATCGGCATCAATAAACGCCGCCTGCGGAATATCATGCGGGTCGACGCAGACAAACTTACGTCGCTTCTCTTCATCAGTGATGACATAGTTAATGGTCACTTCCGCCGCCGTGCCTGCCGTCGTTGGAATGGCCATCACCGGAACGCTTGGCCTGCGCGTTGGCGATAGCCCTTCCAGGCTACGCACATCCGCAAACTCCGGGTTATTGCTGATAATGCCAATAGCTTTACAGGTGTCCTGAGGTGAGCCGCCGCCAATGGCGACCAGATAGTCGGCCCCACTTTGCTCAAACACCTTCAACCCCGCTTTCACGACCTGGATTGTCGGATTCGGGATCACGCCATCGTACATCTCCCACGCGAGCCCTGCGGCGTCCATTTTGCTGGTCACCTTCGCCACCACGCCGCACTGTACTAACACCTTATCCGTCACAATCAACGCTTTGTGGTAGCCACGACGTACCACTTCATCCGTTAGCGCAGCCACTGCTCCCCGGCCAAACCACGCCGTTTCGTTCAAAATCATTCTGTTCGCCATCGCCCGTCTCCTTCTCGCTTTGCACGATCACTCTTCGATGCGTAATCCGTAGGTTTTAAATTTTTCCAGCACAATGGCTATCGCATCATCATCAAGCACCGGAACCGGGTCGACGATGGCCAGCGTACTGAGATAGAGCTGCGCCAGGACCTCCACCTCGTGCGCCAGCCACAGGGCTTTCTCCAGATTCTCTTCACAGGCAATCAGCCCGTGATGCTGCAACAGCGTCGCCTTACGGTTTTTAAGGGCGACCGCCACAAATTCGGATAGCTCGCGCGTCCCGAACGTCGCATAGGGCGCACAAGGAATAGAGTTGCCCCCTGCTGCGGCAATCATGTAATGAATAGCCGGGATAGGACGGTTGAGTATTGCAACGGCCGTACAGTGGACAGCATGGTTATGGACAACCGCATGTGCATCAGGGCGTGTCTGGTAAGCCGCCATATGAAAACGCCATTCGCTGGAGGGCAATTTCCCCTCTTCATGCTGGCCATCGGCATCAATATAAACAATGTGCGATTCGGTCAACTTCTCATAAGGGATCCCGGTCGGCGTAATCAACATCCCACCTTGATAGCGCACGCTAACGTTACCTGCGGTGCCCTGATTCAGCCCCAGACGGGTCATTTCCAGACACGTATCAATGATCTGCCGCGCCAACATATTTCGTTCCATTCTTTACCTCTCTCGATGATTCAAACACGCCAACAGAACCGCGTTGTTATTCTGTTGAATTAAGCTTGTATTTGTTCACCATATTCATACCGGAGAGTTATAAAGGAATTCAGACAACTTTAATTTGTGACCATGGTCAACTAATCGATACGGATAACTATCTACACAGGGTTATTGCCATCCTAAAAAATGACCGCTATGAGCAATATTTATTGAAACGGGCATTTCTTTCATTTTGCTCTTAACAAATGACCGTTTCCGCAACAATAAATTAAATCGGTCATCATCGCTGTGGGTTTTAATTTACTTTCACCTCAAACGGGCATCGTTATTTATAAATTAAAGTGACAGCAATCACATAAAAAAATCCTCTAATGGCTAAGTGTGACCGCCATCATATTAAACACCTTCATTTACTCGAAAATGCATTCATGAGTTCATTCCTGAACGCCAGCCAGATTAATACAGGAAAGCGTAGCGAACTCTTCTATTTAGGGTCTGAAAGCAGCAATGACCACACTCTGACGCTTCTGAATCAACGAGGATGTTATGGGCAACACGACAATACAAACACAGAGCTTTCGCGCGGTGGATGCAGGACAAAGCCGCCGTTACATCATTCCTTTCGCATTACTTTGCTCACTATTTTTTCTTTGGGCTGTCGCTAATAATCTTAATGACATTTTATTACCACAGTTCCAGCAAGCATTTACACTCACTAACTTCCAGGCCGGGCTGATTCAATCCGCTTTCTATTTCGGTTACTTTGTCATTCCTATCCCTGCCGGGATACTGATGAAAAAATTAAGTTACAAAGCAGGCATTATAACCGGATTATTCTTATATGCGATCGGCGCTGCTTTATTCTGGCCCGCTGCCGAAGTAATGAATTACACATTATTTCTGATTGGCCTATTTATTATCGCCGCAGGGCTAGGTTGCCTTGAGACGGCGGCAAACCCTTTCGTTACCGTATTAGGGCCAGAGAGCGGCGGGCACTTCCGTCTTAATCTCGCGCAAACATTTAACTCTTTTGGGGCCATTATTGCGGTTGTCTTTGGGCAAAGTCTTATTCTGTCTAACGTGCCACATCAATCTCAGGATGTGCTCGATAAAATGTCGCCTGAACAGCTGAGCACCTATAAACACAGCCTGGTGCTATCGGTGCAGACGCCTTACATGATTATTGTCGCCATTGTCTTAATCGTGGCGCTGCTGATCATGCTGACCAAATTCCCGGCATTACAGAGTGACGATCACAGTGACAGCAGCCAAAGTTCATTCTCCGCTTCACTCTCCCGTCTGGTGCGCATTCGTCACTGGCGCTGGGCGGTGCTGGCGCAATTCTGCTATGTCGGTGCACAAACCGCCTGCTGGAGCTATCTGATCCGCTACGCTATCGAAGAGATCCCCGGCATGACGCCCGGCTTCGCCGCCAACTACCTGACCGGCACGATGGTCTGTTTCTTTATCGGCCGCTTCTCCGGCACCTGGCTTATCAGCCGCTTCGCCCCGCATAAAGTGCTGGCGGCCTATGCCCTGCTCGCCATGGTGCTGTGCCTGATCTCCGCCTTCACCGGGGGCCATATCGGCCTGCTGGCGCTGACGCTGTGTAGCGCATTCATGTCAATTCAGTACCCAACCATCTTCTCTCTGGGTATCAAAAATTTAGGCCAGGACACCAAATACGGCTCGTCATTTATCGTTATGACCATCATCGGCGGCGGCATCGTCACGCCGGTCATGGGCTTCGTCAGCGACGCCGCAGGCAATATCCCCACCGCAGAGCTGGTGCCCGCCATCTGCTTCGCCGTCATCTTTATCTTTGCCCGTTTCCGTTCTCAAACGGCAACGCACTAACCCCTTTTTCCGAATAACGTGAGGAGTCTGTAATGAAAAAAATCAGCTTACCGAAAATTGGTATCCGCCCGGTGATTGATGGTCGTCGCATGGGGGTAAGAGAATCACTGGAAGAGCAAACCATGAACATGGCGAAAGCCACCGCTGCGCTGCTGAGTGAAAAACTCCGCCACGCCTGCGGCGCACAGATTGAATGCGTGATTGCCGACACCTGCATCGCGGGGATGGCGGAATCCGCCGCCTGCGAAGAGAAATTCAGCAGTCAGAACGTCGGCGTCACCATCACCGTTACGCCGTGCTGGTGCTACGGCAGCGAAACTATCGATATGGACCCGATGCGCCCGAAAGCTATCTGGGGCTTTAACGGTACCGAACGCCCAGGTGCCGTCTACCTTGCCGCCGCGCTGGCAGCACACAGCCAGAAAGGTATTCCGGCCTTCTCAATCTACGGCCACGACGTGCAGGATGCTGACGACACCTCGATTCCTGCGGATGTCGAAGAAAAACTGCTGCGCTTTGCCCGCGCAGGCCTGGCGGTTGCCACCATGAAAGGCAAAAGCTATCTCTCCGTTGGCGGCGTATCAATGGGGATTGCCGGTTCCATCGTCGACCATAACTTCTTTGAATCCTGGCTGGGCATGAAGGTTCAGGCAGTTGACATGACCGAGCTGCGCCGCCGGATTGACCAGAAAATTTACGATGAAGTCGAGCTGGAAATGGCGCTGGCCTGGGCGGATAAAAACTTCCGCTATGGTGAAGATCAGAACGCACAGCAGTATAAGCGCAATGAAGAGCAAAGCCGCGCGGTGCTCAAAGAGAGCCTGCTGATGGCGATGTGCATCCGCGACATGATGCAGGGCAACAAAACGCTGGCGGCCAAAGGTCTGGTTGAAGAGTCGCTCGGCTACAACGCCATTGCCGCTGGCTTCCAGGGGCAGCGCCACTGGACCGATCAATACCCTAACGGCGATACCGCCGAAGCGCTGCTGAACAGCTCCTTTGACTGGAACGGGGTGCGCGAGCCCTTTGTCGTCGCCACCGAAAACGACAGCCTGAACGGCGTAGCCATGCTGATGGGCCATCAGCTAACCGGCACCGCCCAGGTGTTCGCCGACGTCCGTACCTACTGGTCGCCGGAAGCGGTTGAACGCGTCACCGGCAAACCGCTCACCGGCCTCGCCGAGCACGGTATCATCCACTTGATTAACTCCGGCTCCGCGGCGCTGGATGGTTCCTGTAAACAGCGCGATGCCAACGGCAAGCCAACGATGAAACCACACTGGGAAATCAGCCAGCAGGAGGCAGACGATTGCCTGGCCGCCACCGAATGGTGCCCGGCGATTCATGAATATTTCCGTGGGGGCGGCTTCTCTTCCCGCTTCCTCACCGAGGGCGGCGTGCCGTTTACCATGACCCGCGTGAACATCATCAAGGGCATTGGTCCGGTACTGCAAATTGCCGAGGGCTGGAGCGTCGAGTTGCCAAAAGAGATGCATGACCAGCTTGATGCCCGGACCAACTCCACCTGGCCTACCACCTGGTTTGCCCCGCGTCTTACCGGTAAAGGCCCTTTCGCCGACGTCTATTCCGTCATGGCGAACTGGGGCGCTAACCATGGGGTCCTGACCATCGGCCACGTTGGTGCTGACTTTATCACCCTCGCCGCCATGCTGCGTATTCCGGTTTGCATGCATAACGTTGAAGAGTCGAAGATTTATCGCCCTTCCTCCTGGTCTGCACACGGTATGGATATTGAAGGTCAGGATTATCGCGCCTGCCAGAACTATGGCCCGCTGTATAAACGTTAATGCGGCTTTGCCCGGTGGCGCAAGCTTACCGGGCCTACGGGTGCGTGAACCGTAGGCCGGATAAGCGTAGCGCCATCCGGCGACGTTTATGGAGTTATATATGAAACAAGACGTTATCCTGGTTCTCGACTGCGGCGCGACCAACGTCCGGGCGATTGCCGTTAACCGGCAGGGAAAAATTGTCGCCCGCGCCGCCACCGCGAACGCCAGCGACATCGCCGTCGAAAATAGCGCCTGGCACCAGTGGTCCCTGGAAGCCATTCTGCAGCGCTTTGCGGATTGTTGCCAAAAGCTGAAAGCAGAGCTGTCATCCTGCCAGATACGGGGGATTACGGTGACCACTTTCGGCGTGGACGGTGCGCTGGTTGATGAACACGGCAAGCTGCTCTACCCGGTTATCAGCTGGAAATGCCCGCGTACCGCCGCCATCATGGAAAACATCAGCCGCTTAATTCCCGCACAGCGGTTGCAGGCCATCTCTGGCGTCGGCGCGTTTGCGTTCAACACGTTATATAAAATGGTCTGGATAAAAGAGAACCATCCGCAGTTGCTCGAGCAGGCACACGCCTGGCTGTTTATTTCCTCGCTGATAAACCATCGTCTGACCGGCGCGTTCACCACCGATATCACTATGGCAGGCACCAGCCAGATGTTGGATATCCACCAGCGAGATTTCAGTGCCGAAATACTCCAGGCTACCGGCCTGCCGCGTCGCCTGTTCCCGCGGTTGGTGGAGGCCGGCGAGCACATTGGCACGCTGCAATCTGATGCCGCCAACCTGCTTGGCCTTCCCGCCGATATCCCGGTTATCTCCGCAGGCCACGACACTCAGTTTGCGCTGTTTGGTGCCGGTGCCGAGCAGGATGAACCGGTGCTCTCATCCGGAACCTGGGAGATCCTGATGGTTCGTAGCGCGCAGGTGAATACGCCGTTACTCAGCCACCACGCGGGCTCAACCTGTGAGCTGGACAGCCGTCCGGGCTTGTACAACCCCGGGATGCAGTGGCTGGCTTCCGGCGTGCTTGAGTGGGTCCGTAAACTGCTGTGGACGGAAGAGACGCCGTGGCAAACGCTTATCGAAGAGGCGCGGATCGTTCCTGAAGGTGCGGAGGGCGTCACCATGCAGTGCGATCTGCTGGCCGGTCAGCAGGCTGGTTGGCAAGGCGTCACGCTCAACTCCACCCGCGGGCATTTCTATCGTTCGGCGCTGGAAGGCTTAACGCAGCAGCTGGCGCGTAACCTTCAGACGCTGGAAAACATCGGCCATTTCAACGCCACGGAACTCCTGCTGGTGGGCGGCGGAAGCCGCAACACGCTGTGGAACCAGATTAAAGCCAACGTGCTCGATATTCCCATCAAGGTGCTGGATGACGCAGAAACAACCGTTGCCGGCGCCGCTATGTTTGGCTGGTACGGCGTCGGCGAGTTTACCAGCCCGGAAGAGGCCAGAGCGCAGGTGAACTACCAATACCGTTATTTCTATCCGCAAACCGAACCAGAACTTATCGAGGGCGCTTGAGATGCTAAAGACAATTTCACCGTTAATATCTCCTGAATTATTGAAGGTGATGGCGGAAATGGGGCACGGTGACGAGATTATCTTTTCCGATGCCCACTTCCCGGCGCACAGTATGGGTCCTCAGGTGATCCGTGCCGATGGCCTGAAAGTCAGCGATCTTTTGGCGGCGATCACCCCGCTATTTGAACTCGACAGCTACGCGCCGCCGTTGGTGATGATGGCCGCCGTAGACGGCGATAGCCTCGACCCGAACGTTGAAGCACGCTACCGCGACGCGCTTTCCCCACAATCCCCCTGCCCGGAAATCTGCCGCATTGACCGCTTCGCGTTTTATGAACGGGCGCAAAAAGCCTTTGCGATCGTTATCACAGGTGAGTGCGCTAAGTACGGGAATATTCTTTTAAAAAAAGGGGTAACCCCGTAACCTCGTGCCGGGACGCCCGCCTGATGCGGGCGTTTATCAAATGATGGGGTGAGAAAAATGAAAGCGGCACGCCAGCAAGCGATAGTAGACCTGCTAATCCGCCATAACAGCCTGACGACCGAAGCATTATCTCTTGAGCTAAACGTCAGTAAAGAAACCGTGCGCCGCGACCTTAGCGATCTTCAGGCGCAGGGCAAAGTGCTACGCAATCATGGCCGTGCGAAATACATTCATCGTGAAAATCAGGATAGCGGCGATCCGTTTCATATCCGACTCAAGAGCCACTACGTGCACAAAGCGGATATTGCCCGCGGCGCGCTAGCCTGGATAGAAGAAGGCATGGTGATTGCGCTTGATGCCAGCTCCACCTGCTGGTATCTGGCTCGCCAGCTACCGGATATCAACCTCCACGTGTTTACCAACAGCCACCCTATCTGCCAGGAGCTCGGCAAGCGAGAGCATATCCAGCTCATCAGCTCCGGCGGTCAGCTTGAGCGCAAATATGGCTGCTACGTTAACCCCTCGCTCATTTCTCAGCTCAAGCCTCTCGAGATCGATCTGTTTATTTTTTCCTGCGAAGGGATCGACAGCAGCGGCGCGTTATGGGACTCAAATACCCTCAACGCCGACTTCAAGTCAGTGCTGCTTAAGCGCGCAGCGCAGTCTTTATTGCTGATTGATAAGAGTAAGTTTAATCGTTCGGGGGAGGCCCGAATTGGGCATCTGGATGATGTAACGCATATTGTCTCGGATACCGATGGTGCGGGAAGCTGGTAACCATGTGGGTGTTTTGAATAGATAACGTAGCCCGGGCAAGGCGTTTACGCCGCCCCGGGACAGGCCCGGAGCTAACCCGGCGTCGCTGCGCTCGACCGGGCTACAATGGTTAACGCTCGTCGCGACGACCACCCACGGCGGCCCACAGGCGGCGAACGTGAACGGTCACCTCTTCGCGGTCATGGTACAGCTGACGGGCCTGGATCTGGGCGTTAATCCCGTTCTCATCAAGCCTTGCCTGGATGTGCGCCAGGTTCTGCGACAGCTCTTCATAACGCTTTTTCATCGGCAGCTTAAGGTTAAAGATGGTCTCACGGCACCAGCCGTTAACCAGCCAATCGGCCATCAGCGATGCCACTTTTGCTGGCTTCTCAACCATATCGCATACCATCCACGAGATGTTGCTGCGGGTTGGGCGGTAGCGGAAGCCATCTTCACGCAGCCAGGTTACCTGACCAGTGTCCATCAGGCTCTGCGCCATTGGGCCGTTATCCACGGAAGAGACCCACATGTTGCGCTTCACCAGCTGATAGGTCCAGCCGCCAGGGCACGCGCCCAGATCGACCGCGTACATGCCGTTCGCCAGACGCTCGTCCCACTCGTCGGCCGGGATAAAGACGTGAAACGCCTCTTCCAGCTTCAGGGTTGAGCGGCTTGGGGCATCGGCCGGGAACTTCAGGCGCGGAATACCCATGTAGAACGGCGAGTTGTTGTTGCTATAGGAGTACCCGGTATAGCAGCAGCCCGGCGCGATAAAGAACACGTGCACCACCGGGCGTTTGGTCGTTTCGTACGGCGCCAGCACGTTGGCTTCGCGCAGCGCGGCGCGCAGCGGCACGGTGAACTTACGGCAGAACTTCATCAGCTCTTTGCTTTCGTTGGTATCCGCCACCTCAACGCGCAGATCGCCACCTTTCTCCACTACGCCCTGCAACATACCGACAACCGGCGTCACGCGGTCTTCTGCCGGTAAATCTTTCAGCAGTTCGCCAACCACAATCATCTGGCGGGCAAACACCAGCGAGCTAAACGGCAGCTCGCGCGCCAGCTTGTCGGCATCCCCTTCCTGATAGCATTCGAAAATCACATAGCCGGAGTTATCTTTAACACGCGCAAAGCCAAACACTTCGCGACGACCGGCTTTATCGGTAATTTCCGCAGCACACTCTTTCTCAAACCCAGGGCGGCAATACAGCACAACCTTATTCATGAACAACACCCTTACGCTTAAGTCGAATCGCACCAATCAACATCAAAACCCAACCGGCGAGGAAGCTGACGCCGCCCACCGGGGTAACATACGCCCACAGGCGTAAATGGGAGAGCGCGAGGCAGTACAGGCTACCGCTGAACATCACGGTACCCAGCGCCAGAAACACGCTGCTCCAGTAGAACCAGATACTAATGCGGCGCTGCATCGCCACCGCCAGTCCGAAAATCGCCAGGGTGTGGAACGCCTGATACTCCAGGCCGGTCTGGATCCAGCCCATTTCCACAACGCCCAACGATTTACTCAGCACGTGCGCGCCAAACGCGCCCAGTGCGACAAAGATAAAGCCGCTGATAGCGGCAAAAATCAGCATAAAACGGCTGGTCATGGTATTACCCTAAATTCATTTATTGTTCGTAACGGAAACGGAACGTTTCTTGTTCATGGGCCGCTTTCGCGAGTATCCACTGTCGAAAGGCCGCTATTTTACCCAGTTCAGCCTGACTGTCATGACAAACCAGATAAAACGCATTCTTACTGACCAGAACATCATTAAACGGGCAGACCAGACGGCCTGCCTCAATTTCAGACTGCGCCATCACGTTGTTCGCGAGCGCAACCCCCTGTCCGTGGATGGCAGCCTGAAGCACCATGGCGCTATGGCTGAAGATCGGTCCCTGTTGTACGTTGATATGGGTGAGCCCCAGCTGGCGCGTATACGTTTGCCAGTCGCGGCGGGAAGCATCGTGCAGCAGCGTGTGCTTTGCAAGATCGGCGGGCGTTTTTAACGCTTTCTCACCGGTCAGCAGCAGCGGGGAACAGACGGGGAGCAGATACTCGGCGTACAGTTTTTCCACGCGTAGCCCCGGCCAGTTGCCGCGGCCATAAAAAATCGCCACGTCGACGTCGTCCGCAAGCTTATCTTCCTGGCGGTCTACGGCCTGGATTCTGACATCAATTCCCGGATAAGCTGAGTTAAAGCTTGAGAGACGCGGCACCAGCCACTGAATCGCAAAACTGGGCAATAAACTGACGGTTAACGCCCCTTTCGCGCTTCGTGCCTGTAGTTTACGCGTTGCCTCTGTTAATTGCGAAAAGATCTCTTTGATATCCTGAAAATAGCTCTGCCCTTCTTCGGTCAGAAGCAGAGATCGGTTGCGCCGCCGGAACAGTTTCAGGCCCAGAAAATCCTCAAGAGACTTGATTTGGTGGCTTACTGCGGCCTGTGTCACAAAAAGCTCATCGGCTGCGCGGGTGAAGCTTAAATGACGTGCGGCTGCATCAAATACACGTAATGCATTAAGAGGTGGCAAACGCTTTGACATGGTCCCAGAACTCAATTGTTAATTGATTTTAACAAATAGGAAACAATGGTTAACCTATTAGTTTTTTTTATCTGAGACATTATAATTTGTCCGTTGAGCTTCTACCAGCAAATACCTATCATGGCGGCACTTCCTGAGCCGGAACGAGAAGCTTTTTTTGGAATGCGTGTTCTGAAGGGCTTTTGGCTTACGGTTGTGATGTTGTGTTGTTGTGTTTGCAATTGGTCTGCAATTCAGATCACGGTAGCAAGGCTACCCTTTTTCACTTCCTGTACATTTACCCTGTCTGTCCATAGTGATTAATGTAGCACCGCCTTATTGCGGTGCTTTTTTTTGCCTGGACGATCGCGGCTTTATTTCTCCAGCGCAACCATCTCTTTCACTTCGCTGTGGTTAATCTGCTGTTTCACACCATTTGCATCTTTATACGAAATCAATCCGGTATCGTTATCCGTCTGCGGTTTACCCTCAGAAACGATGCTCCGGCCATCATTGGTGTGGATAACGTAGTTAGGTCCAGCGCAGGCGCTCAACGCGAAAGTGAACATACAAGCAGAGATAATGGCGGCAGTCTTTTTCATTTTCATCTTCTTCTCCTTTAAGCGATTTATACTAATAAACTTATATTCCGTAATAGGCATTAACATTTGCCCAACATCATTTAGCATAAGACACTGGTCAGATTGCGCCAGAAAAAACAGAATTTTCTGTCAGTTAGCACAAACCTTGTATCCACGCCTTTTTTGCGCGACGATCGGCCTACTGATATGAGGAATCCCATGAACGCCTTCTCTCCCGCGCAGTTTCGCGCCCAGTTTCCTGCCCTGCACGATGCCGGGGTGTACCTTGATAGCGCCGCTACCGCGTTAAAGCCGCAGGCGGTTATCGAGGCAACAACGCATTTCTACTCGCTAAGCGCGGGTAACGTCCATCGCAGCCAGTTTGCTGAAGCGCAGCGGCTAACTGCGCGCTATGAAGCCGCCCGGGATCAGGTCGCCCGCTGGCTCAATGCGCCAGGCGGTAAAGATATCGTCTGGACGCGCGGCACCACCGAGGCTATCAATATGGTGGCCCAATGCTACGCGCGCCCACGCCTGCAGCCGGGCGATGAAATCATCGTCAGCGTCGCCGAGCACCATGCTAACCTGGTGCCGTGGCTCATGGTTGCCCAGCAGACCGGCGCGAACATCATCCAGCTGCCGCTTCGCGCTGACCACGTGCCGGACGTTGAGCAACTGGCCGCGCTGATAACGCCCCGCAGCCGCATTCTGGCACTGGGGCAGATGTCCAACGTCACCGGCGGCTGCCCGGATCTGGCCCGCGCGATTACCCTCGCCCATCAGGCGAAGATGGTAGTAATGGTCGATGGCGCACAGGGGGCCGTCCACTTCCCGGCGGACGTGCAGGCGCTGGATATCGACTTCTATGCCTTCTCCGGTCACAAACTTTATGGCCCAACCGGCATCGGCGCGCTGTACGGCAAAACTGAACTACTCGACGCCATGACCCCATGGCTTGGCGGCGGCAAGATGATTAGCGAAGTGACCTTCGATGGCTTCACCACCCAGCCGGTGCCCTATCGCCTGGAAGCGGGTACGCCAAATGTTGCCGGGGTGATTGGCCTGAGTGCAGCGCTGGAGTGGTTATCCGAGATTGATATGGTACAGGCCGAGTCCTGGAGCCGTGGTCTGGCAACGCTTGCTGAAGAAGAGCTGGCAAAGCGACCGGGCTTTCGCTCCTTCCGCTGTCAGGACTCCAGCCTGCTGGCCTTTGATTTTACTGGCGTTCATCACAGCGACATGGTGACGCTGCTGGCGGAATACGGCATTGCGCTGCGCGCCGGTCAGCATTGCGCTCAGCCACTGCTGGCGGCGATGGGCGTGAGCGGCACGCTGCGCGCCTCGTTTGCGCCTTATAATACGCAGGACGATGTACAGGCGCTGGTCAGCGCCGTCGACCGTGCGCTCGACCTTCTGGTGGATTAATGACAACGTCTTCACATACCGAACATCCGTTCGGCACGACCGTAACGCCTGAGACGTTACGAAAACAGTTTGCGGCGCTTTCGCAGTGGGAAGAAAAATACCGCCAGCTGATTTTGCTGGGAAAACAGCTTCCGGCACTGCCGGAGAGTCTCAAGGCGCAGGCGCGCGAGATCCCCGGCTGTGAAAACCGCGTCTGGCTGGGCTACACCCAGGCGGCAAACGGTGCGCTACACTTCTTTGGCGACAGCGAAGGAAGGATTGTACGCGGCCTGCTGGCGGTGCTGTTGACGGCGGCAGAAGGCAGACAGCCGGCAGAGATTCTGGCAGACGATCCGCTCAACCTGTTCGATGAACTGGGGCTGCGCGGTCAATTGAGCGCCTCACGCACTCAGGGCCTGACGGCCCTGAGTGAGGCGATGATGGAAGCCGCGCGTCAGGCGCTGGCCTGACGCTCCGCCTTCGCGAGCATTTTCTTCAACGCGTGGGACACCGCCACAAAGCCAAAGGTGGCGGTGACCATGGTCGCCGCGCCAAACCCGGCAGCGCAATCCATACGTTTCGGCCCTTCCGCCGTGCTTTTCATGGCACAGACTGAACCGTCCGCCTGCGGATACACCAGCGCTTCCGTTGAGAACACGCAGTCTACGCCGAGCTTACCTTTACTGTTCTTCACCACGCCAAAATCGCTTTTTAGCCGCTCGCGAAGCTTCGCCGCCAGCGGGTCCTGAATGGTTTTCGCGAGGTCACTCACCTGAATCTGCGTTGGGTCAATCTGCCCGCCCGCGCCGCCGGTGGTAATCAGCGGTACCTTATAACGACGACAGTAGGCAATCAGCGCCGCTTTCGGGCGAATACTGTCGATTGCATCCACCACGTAGCTGTAACCCGCGCCCATATACTCAGCGACGTTATCCGGCGTGACGAAATCGTCCACCACGGTGACGCGGCACTCGGGGTTAATCAGCCGGATACGCTCGGCCATCACTTCCGCTTTCGCCAGCCCAACGTTACCGCCAAGAGCGTGAATCTGGCGGTTGGTGTTAGTGACGCAGACGTCATCCATATCGATAAGCGTGATCGCACCAATGCCGGTACGCGCCAGCGCTTCCGCCGCCCAACTACCTACACCGCCGATACCGACCACGCACACGTGCGCATCAGCAAAAACCTGCAGCGCTTTTTCACCGTACAAACGTGCCGTGCCGCCAAAACGCTGGCGCCAGGCGTCACTGATAACCACAGACATAAAACCTCAAATTCATTGATATCGAGCGTTCCCGGCCTCGCGCTGCTCGGCCGGGCTACAAGACGCCGGGGAAATCACGGACTTAACCGCTAAACACATTCCCGCCGTTGGACGCTGTTTTCAGCACCCATACGCGGCCGTAGTGATTATACCAGCCCGCGCGGTGCCCGGCATCCGGGCCGATGCCCTGGTAAATGTCGAAGTGCTGGCCTTTGATCGCGCCGCCGACATCCAGCGCCACCATCAGGCGTAGCTCATACTGACCGTTAAACTTACCGTTATTGTCCAACTGCGGCACTTCGGCAAGCAACGTAGTGCCCGGTGGAATGATGCTGCGGTCAGACGCCACGGAGGCGCGGCCAATCAGCGGCACGGCGCTAGCGCCTTTCACCGGGGCAAACGACTGCGGTTTAAAGAAGACGAATGACGGGTTCTGCTCCAGCAGCTCGCGGACTTCCGCTTCGCTGTGGGTTTCGCCCCAGTGGCGGATCGCCTGCATCGACATATCTTCGCGCTTCACTTCGCCGCGGTCGATCAGCACTTTGCCAATGCTTTTATAGGCCCAGCCGTTTTTGCCGCCGTAGCTAAAGAAGTTCAGCGGTGAACCATCACCGAAATCAATATAGCCGCTGCCCTGGACGTCCATGATGAAGTTATCCATCAACGAGTTGCTGTAGGCCAGCACGTAGGTATCGCTCAGCCCACCGGCATAGATGCTGGCGCGGGACGGCAGTTTGCCGCGTTTAGGCGGCATGCGGTAAATCGGGTACTGGAATTCGCCCTGCCGCGTATGGCGTGCCTGGACAACCGGCGTGTAGTAACCGGTAAACTGCACGTTGCCGTAGTTGTCGGTCCCTTCCATCTGCCAGGCATCAATGCCGTACTGGCGCATGGTGCGAGTATCGCCACCTGCCAGCAGCCACTGCTGCACGGCGCTATAAAGGTTGCTCTGGTTGCCGTACAGGCGCGGAGAGGCGTTACGAATCTCATTGAGCTGCTGCGCAAAGTCGCCCGCGTTGATTGGCGCGCCGACGGCATCAGGTTGATTCACGAGTGAGAAAGGCTGGGTGAGTTTCCCATCTTTATACTGTTGACCGCGATCGGTCGGTTTTGACGAACAGGCGGCTAGCATTGCCAGCAGTGCGCCCGTTGCCACATATTTGGCCCAACGTCCTTTCATGGTATTTTGTGTTCCGCATAATCGAAAGTGCCCGATGAAGATAACAAACCCCCAGGGGTATTGAAATGCGAACGCGTCGGGCGGTAACCAATTCGCACAAAAAAAGCGCAAACTGCGGCGTATGCGTACAAGTTATAAAAAAATGAGTGATTTGCCACAAAAATGGTTGCAACAAATGCTCAGCAGAGTATAGTGCGCATCCACGGACGCGGGGTGGAGCAGCCTGGTAGCTCGTCGGGCTCATAACCCGAAGGTCGTCAGTTCAAATCTGGCCCCCGCAACCAATTAAAATCAGAAGCAGTAACGTTACTCGATGGAAGAGTAATGACGGACGCGGGGTGGAGCAGCCTGGTAGCTCGTCGGGCTCATAACCCGAAGGTCGTCGGTTCAAATCCGGCCCCCGCAACCAATTAAAATCTGATGCAAGTTTACTCGATGAAGAGTAAAGACGGACGCGGGGTGGAGCAGCCTGGTAGCTCGTCGGGCTCATAACCCGAAGGTCGTCGGTTCAAATCCGGCCCCCGCAACCAACATCATAAACACCCTCAAGGGTGTTTTTTTGTTTCTGTACTCCGCAAAATCTTTTCCATGAGTCCGGGAACGGCTCAACGCCGCCCCCATTCCTTCTCAGCTATTTGGCAAAACAATATTGCTTGCTGCCAGCATGCCCATCTCGTGGTACATCGCACAGGCTGCTTCAACAATCGGTATCGCCAGCGCCGCGCCGCTGCCTTCGCCCAGACGCATATTCATATTAAGATACGGCTCCAGTTCCAGGTGCATCAGCGCTGTACGTGCGCCCTTCTCCGCCGAACAGTGCGACGGGATCAGGTAGGATTTCACTTCCGGTGCTATTCGGCACGCCGCCAGCGCCGCCGCATAGGAAAGGAAACCATCGAGCAGTACCGGCAAACCGCAGGAAGCCGCGCCCAGCATCACGCCCGCCATGCCCAATAAATCAAAACCGCCTACCTTCGCCAGCACGTCCAGACCATCATGCGGATCGGGCTGGTTGACGGCGATTGCCCGACGCACCACGTCCACTTTATTGCCCATTTTGTCCAACGGCAGATTGGCGCCGATCCCCACTACCTCCTGCGCATCGCTACCGGTCAGAACGCTGACAATCGCCGCCGCCGGCGTTGTATTCGCCATCCCCAGTTCGCCAACGCCAAACAGCGTAACGCCCTCTTCCGCCAGCCCTCGGGTATAGCGAATCACCTCCAGCAGCAGCTCTTCCGCCTGGCTACGGCTCATTGCCGGGCCAACGGCGATATTGCCGCAGCCGCGCGCCACGCGCATATTGATGACGCCTGGAATCAGTTCGGCATCAATCCCGACGTCAATCACATGCACTTTCGCCCCCGCCTGCGCCGCCAGTACGCAAACGCCGGTGTTACCCCGGGTCATATTCGCCGCCTGAATCGCCGTCACCGCTTTAGGCGAGATAGCGACCCCTTCATCCCATACGCCGTGGTCGGCGCACATCACCAGCAGCGCCTTCTTTTTCACCTGCGGGACGCCTTCAAGGCCGGGCATTCCCGCCAGCTGTACGGCAAGGTCCTCAAGACGCCCAAGGCTTCCCGGCGGCTTCAGCAGGCCGTCGATATGAAGCCGGGCGCGCGCCATCGCGCTTTCATCAGGCGCAGGGATCGCGCCCAGTAGAGAGGTTAAGCTTTGCATAGAGGTTCTCGTTATGTTGGCTGGCTCACGACTGAACCAGCAGGAAGAATAACGCCCGATATGGAGCGCCTGTTTATTTGATTTTCACGCCGATGCCCGACACCACCAACCAGACCTCGTCCGCCGCCTCCGCAAGGCGCTGGTTGACGCGCCCGGCGATATCGCGGAAATGGCGGGCCAGACGGTTTTCCGGCACGATCCCCATCCCCACCTCGTTGGTCACCAGCACCACGTGAGCCGGACAGCGCTGGCAGGCGGCAATCAGCACAGCAATTTCGTCGTCAATCGCCCGCTCCATCGCCGCGTAATCCCAGTCGTCCGGTGAGCTGTCGCCCCCCAGCGCAAACAGCAGGTTGGTCACCATGGTGGTGATGCATTCCAGCAAAATCGCCTCTTCGGGGTTGATATCCGGGGTTATCAGCTCATCAAGCTGCTGCCAGCGCTCGGCCGTACGCCAGTGCGCAGGTCTGCCGTCGCGGTGGTGCTGGATCCGCGCCGCCATTTCGTCATCAAAGATCTGGGAGGTGGCGATGTACAGCACCTTCGGCGACTGTGCGATCAGCGCTTCGGCGTGGCGACTTTTGCCGCTGCGCGCTCCGCCGGTGACTAAAGTCAGCATACGGGCTCCTGATGTTGGCACATGATGGCGTAGATTTTGTCGATATCAATATGCTGGCGCATCGCGTCGGCCAGCAGATCGAACTGGCGAGATTTATACTGCGCATACTCGAAATCGCTATCCAGCGCCGCCAACCCTTTACGCTGACGCAGGCCGTTAACCAGCGCGCGGGTAAATTCATCGCTATCAAAAAGGCCGTGCAGGTAGGTGCCAAACGCCAGACCATCATCGCTCACCGCGCCGTCCGCCACGCTCAGCCCGTTTTTATGTAATTGCATCAGCGAACGGCAACCATCGTGCAGCTCGGTTTCGCCCATATGGATTTCATAGCCGCGTACAGCAAGCCCTGCCGTTGCCGCCAGCCACGCCGGTAGCATCGGAGCCATCGTCGCCGTGACCTGAGTGGTGGTTTTATGCTGCGCGAAGTGGGTCACGGTATTGAGCAACCCTAGCCCCGGCTGCGTGCCAAGCCCCGATTCCACCTCATCAATAATGGTGTCGCCGAGCATCTGGTAGCCGCCGCAAATACCCAGCACCGGCACGCCCTGCTGCTGGGCCTGCAACACCGCGTGCGCCATCCCGCTTTCGCGCAGCCAGAGCAGATCGCCGAGCGTATTTTTGCTGCCCGGCAGGATAACCAAATCAACCCCCACCAGCTCCTGCGGCTGGCGAACATAGCGCACGCGAACGTCCGGCTGCGCCGCCAGGGCGTTAAAATCGGTAAAGTTGGAAATATGCGGCACCTGAACCACGGCAATCTCAATATCGCGCCTGTCGGTACGCAGGTATTTACCCCTTTGCAGCGCCACGCCGTCCTCATCTTCAAGATCGACATCCAGCCACGGCATCACGCCAAGCACCGGGACGTTGGTCAGCGCTTCTATCTGTTCAATACCGGAGTACAGCAGCGCCACGTCGCCGCGAAATTTGTTAATAATCACCCCTTTGACCCGTGCGCGCTCGTGGTCATGCAGCAGCGCGAGGGTACCGTAAATGGAGGCGAAGACGCCGCCGCGGTCGATATCCGCCACGAGGATCACCGGGCACTGCGCCATCTCGGCCATGCCCATATTGACGATGTCGCGGTCGCGCAGGTTGATCTCCGCCGGGCTGCCCGCCCCTTCCAGCACCAGCACATCATGTTCGGCGACCAGGCTGTTATAGACCGAGAGGATCTGCTCGCGCAGGCGCGGCTTATATTCGTGATAGCTCACCGCGTCCATATCGGTCGCCACCTTGCCCATCAGCACCACCTGGGCTTTGCGGTCGCTGGTCGGCTTCAGCAGCACCGGGTTCATACGCACATCCGGCGTAATTCCCGCCGCTTCGGCCTGGAAAATCTGCGCCCGGCCCATCTCTTTGCCGTCCGGCGTAATACCGGAGTTGAGCGCCATATTCTGCGATTTAAACGGCGCGGTACGCTGCCCATCCTGATAAAAAATACGGCACAGGCCCGCCACCAGCACGCTTTTGCCGACGTCAGAAGCGGTGCCCTGTAACATAATAGCCAGCGTCATTGCGCCTCCTTTATCGCGTTGCTTCGCATCCGCGTAAAAAATTCATCTTCGGTTTTGCACAGCGGCAGTCCCAGCTGCGCATGCAGTTTCACCAGCCACGGCTGGGTGAGCCCGGCCTCGGTCATCAGTTCGCTGCGTGAAAACACCTCGCCGGGTTCACCGTGCGCCAGCACTTCGCCGCGGCGCAAAACGTAAACCGTATCGCTGACTTCATAAATAAGATCGATATCGTGGCTGGAGATCACCACGTGGTTACCTTGATCGACAATGCGCTTGATGATGTCGATCATCTGCGTACGCCCAGAGGGATCGAGGCCCGCCGTGGGCTCATCAAGCAGTAGATAGCGAGCCTGCATGACCAGCGCGCCGGCAATCGCCACGCGCTTTTTCTGCCCGTGGCTCAGGCACTGAATCGGCTGGTGACGAAAGGTCTGGGCATCAACGAGGGTTAGCGCATCGTCCACACGACGGGCGATTTCATCTTCCGCGACGCCGAGGTTACGCAGGCTAAAGGCGATATCGCTGTCGATATCGGTATAGAAAATCTGCTGGTCCGGGTCCTGGAAAACGGTCGCCACCTGCTGACGCAGCGCCAGCAGGCCACGCTTGCTGTAATCCAGCGGCTTTCCTTGCCACAACACCGCCCCTTTTTGCGGGCGCAGCAGGCCGCTCAGGTTCATAAACAGCGTGGATTTTCCGCAGCCGTTCGCGCCGACCAGGCCAGTCACGGCATGGCGAGAAAAATCCAGCGTCAGCCCTTTAAGCGTCGGCTCCTCCTGGTAGCGAAACCAGAGGTCAGTGGTAGCCAGCATGACGTTCCTTAGAGGTGAAAATCACCCTGATACAGTTTGATATCCAGTACGGTGCTCATCTGCTGGTAGCGGATTAAAACACGCGTAAACAGCAGGCTGACCAGCATCGCCAGCGAGCGATAGCCCAGGCGCACGTTACGATAGCCAAAACGCAGCGTCTGCGCTCGATGAATCGCCATCGCCTCATCCAGCAGGATAAAGATAAAGCGCCAGGTCAGTAGGATCTGCTCGATCAACAGACGCGGCACCCGGCCACGCTTGAGCAGCACGATAAGCTGCGGGAACGGCAGATTCAACACCAGCCAGAAGGTCGCCGACAGCGCTGCCAGGCTGCGCCAGAAAGTTTCGTTGGCAGTGGCAAGCCCGGCGGCGGTAATGCCGAGCGAGAACGAACCCAGCGGCATGCTGACCAGCAGCGCATGCGGGTCGCGGCTGACGCTAAAGACAATCGTCACCACCCCCACCAGCAAAAAACCCAGCGGTAGCGCCATCCAGCGAAGCCAGCGCCACAGCGAGATGCGCAGCAGCCAGCAGGTAAAGCCCGCCGTCAGCACCATCAGCAGCGCCTGCCCGAGCGGCGGCAGGCTAAAGGCCAGTACCATCATCAGCAGCCAGAGCAGAAACTTACGCTCCGGCTGCACGTGAAACCAGCGGCTCTGATAGCTCAGCTTATCAAGCCCGGTCATCATGGCGCTGGCGGCCCTTATAGTAGCCAAGAATATAGAAAATCACCGCCGCCCCCAAAGAGCCCTGCAGAGTAAACAGCAGGCTCTCAATTTCTCCGCTCGCCGGTTCGTACAGCGGCTGGAACCACGGCTTATAGCCGGGATCAACCTCGGTTATCACGCCTTCAGCCTGATCGTCAGAGCCGCCGTATTCGCCGCCGTGGTTGATAAAGAACGGCAGAATAACCAGCGCAATCACCATCGCCAGCAGGATCAGTGTCTTTTTCATCTTAGCGCTCCTTCGGTTGCAATCAGCTGGCGTTTACACAGCTGGTCATAAATCATCACCGTCAGCAGCCCTTCAGCAATGGCGATAGGGATCTGCGTCAGGCAGAAGATGCCCATAAATTTCATGCTCGACCCGATAAAGCCCGCCTGCGGGTCTGGGAAGGCGACGCCCAGTTGAATAGAGGTGACAAAGTAAGTTGCCAGATCCGCCAGCATCGCACACAGGAACACCGACACATCGCGGCGGAACCCGGCCTTACAGGCCATTTGCCACACCAGATAACCGACGATTGGCCCAATTACCGCCATCGACATACCGTTAGCGCCGAGCGTCGTCAGGCCGCCATGGGCCAACAGCAGCGCCTGGAACAGCAGCACGATTGCGCCGAGAATGGCCACCACGCCCGGCCCAAACAGGATAACCGCCAACCCGACGCCAGTTGGGTGCGAGCAGCTACCGGTGACCGACGGGATCTTCAGCGCCGAGAGCACGAAGATAAACGCTCCACACAGCGCCAGCAGCACCTTCTGGTTGCTGTCCTCCTGCACGATACGGCGCAGACGCACCAGCCCGTACCACAGGCACGGCAGAAAAAGCAGCCACCAGGCCAGCGCCCACATCGGCGGCAGGAATCCTTCCATGATGTGCATCGCAAACGCCTCTTGCGGCACAATCAGCAGCAGTATCGCCGCCGCTAATCCGCTGAACGACAATCGCTTCAGCTGTTGTTCCAGTTTCATTGCTTTTGCCCCCACTGTTTATTGACCAGAATGGTCGAGAAATAGGGTAATGGCAGGTCGTCAGCGACCTCGCCCAGATGCCGCCAGCACTGCTCGCCGGGCAGCGTCGCTTCGGCCATCAGCAGCGCGTTATCCAGCAGCCCCGCTTTTGCCAGCAGCGCTTTAATACGCGGGAAGCGGCCGTAAACTTTCATCAATACCAGGCTGTCGTGCTGTGCCAGCGCGCGTTCAATCTCGTCTTCCGGCGCGGTGCAGGCGACCACCGCCAGCGACTGTTGCTCCATCGCCAGCGGCGTTTTGCTGCGGGCGGCAATGGCGGCAAACGAGGTGACGCCGGGCACAATCTCCAGCCATTCGCGGCTGCCGATACGCTGAAGTAAAAAGACCCAGGTGCTGAACAGCATCGCATCGCCAAGGGTAATAAAACCGACGTTTTTCCCGGCTTCGACTTCGCGCACCAGCGCCGCCGAAACGTCATCCCACACCGCCTCTTTTTCGGCGCTATCGGCGCTCATCGGGAAGTGACAGCAGCGCACTTCGGTCTGCTCACCGAGGTATTCGCGCACGATAGAGAGCGCCAGGCTGTCGCCGCCTTTGCGCCCCGCCGGAGCGTAGAGAATATCCAACGAGCCGAGAATGCGCGCCGCGCGCACGGTAATCAGGTCAGACGCGCCCGGCCCGGTGCTCAGGGCATACAGTTTGCCGCTCATGCTGCCTCCAGAGACTGTTGCAGATGTTCAACGAACATGGCGCGCACCACCGGGTTTTCGCCCAGCCCGCACAGCCACGGGGTTGCCGGAATACCCGCCGCGTTAAACAGCGTTTTCCATGAGTCCTCTTCGTCAGAGGCCATGTCGTTAATAGCGTGGTCGCCAGCTACCAGCATCAGCGGCATCAGGTGTACGGCGCTGACGCCCTCTTTGCTCATGCTCTCAATCAGCACCTCCACTTCCGGGTAGCTCTCCACCGCGCCGACGCGCGCCGGGAAGCGCTGGGCGGTCATCATATGGTCGAGGCAGGCGTAGGCGGCAAAGGCGTGGTGGCTGGCACCGTGGCCCATAAACACCACTTTCTCGTTGGCGTTCAGCGCGGGCATCTGTTGGGTCAGCGCATCCATCAGGCGCACGTAGTCGTCGTGGCCGCTCAACAGCGGCGTGCCGAGAGTCAGACGCTTGAACAGCGGGCGCAGGCTCTGTACTTCGCGGGCAATTTTTTCGTACTCGTCGCCGTTGATAATGTGCAGTGACTGTACCGCGACGTCTTCATATCCGAGATCCGCCAGCTTTTGCAGTGCCTCAAGCGGGGTATCGGTTTCAATGCCGTCGCGCGCTTTCAGCTTGCGGATGATCATCCCCGAGGTAAAAGCGCGGAACAGATCACGGTCGGGGCAGCTGGCCGCCAGTTCGCGTTCGCAGGCGACAATATTCTTCTCGCAGGTGTCGTGGTAGCTGGTGCCGAAGCTCACCACCAATAGGGCTTTTTTCATGCTTGATTCCTTTTGTCATCGGCCAGCCAGCGGGCTAAGCGCTCGGCAAAAGCGGACTGACTTTCCAGTAATTCGTCTCCGGCCACCAGCGGCGCCGGGCGGGTAATGACGATGCAGGGAAGCCCGGCATCGAGGCAGGGCTGAACCTTTTCCAGATAGCCGCCCTCCGTGCCGGAGGCTTTAGTCACCACCACGTCGGCGCGGCAGTGGCGGTAAAACGCGGCGTTAAATTCCGCGCTGAACGGCGCGCAGATGGCAAAAATCTCACCCACGCCAAAGCCAAGGTCAGCGCATTGCTGCACCACGTTTGGCACCGGCAGCACACGGGCCAGCAGCGTTTTTTCCGCCAGCCCGGCGCGCCACAGCGCCAGATCTTTGCTGCCGGTGGTCAACAGCACGCGCTGGCCCAACGGTTTAATCCGTTCACAGGCTTGATCAATGCTGGTGACATTGTGCAGCAGCGGGTGCGTCAGTTCGCCCTGTTGATCCGGGCGCTGGTAGCGGCTCAGCAGTACGCCCGCCTCTGTACACGCATCCAGCACGTTGCGGCTCACCGCTTCGGCATAGGGGTGCGAAGCATCAATCACCCAGCGCGTGCCTTGCTCGCGCAGCCAGGCCACCATTTCTTCTCGCGTCAGGCGGCCACAGCGCACCTGCCCCTGAATATCGCCCGCCAGCGCTTCACCGGTTGGCGTTGCCACCGACACGGTGTAATGCACCTGCGCGGCATCCAGCAGCAGGCACAGCGCGCGCGCATCGCTGGTACCGCCCACCACCAGTACGTCACCAAAACTCACAGCACGTAGCCCCGCGGGGTGATCATCAGGCCGTCCTGCACATAGGTGGTTTTGTTACCAACGATAACCAGGCTGGTCATATCCACTGGTTCAAAATCCATCGTGCCGAGGGTAGTCAGCCATTTTTCCTGCTTTTTACGCCCGGCGGACTTCACCACGCCCACCGGCGTATCGGCGCTTTTGACGGCGGAGAGCAGTTCAAAGGCGCGAGCCAGATGCCCTTCACGGCCGCGGCTGCGCGGGTTGTAGAAGCAGATAACGAAGTCAGCTTCCCCTGCGGCGATAATACGTTTTTCAATGACTGGCCACGGGGTGAGCAGGTCGCTGAGGCTGATATGGCAGAAGTCGTGCATCAGCGGCGCGCCCAGCAGCGAGGCCGCAGCGATGCTGGCGGTCATGCCCGGGATCAGGCGCACTTCCACGTCCAGCTTCTGCTTGCTCACCAGCTCCAGCACCAGCCCGGCCATTCCGTAAATACCGGCATCGCCGCTGCTAATCAGCGCCACGTTGTGCCCGGCCTGCGCCAGCTCAATCGCCGCCTGGCAGCGCTCAATCTCTTTACACATCCCGGTTTTGATCACCTGCTTATCGCCGGTAAAGGCTTTCACCAGGTGGGTATAGGTTTTATAGCCAACGACGATTTCCGCCGCCTGCAGCGCCTCAACGGCTTCCATGGTCATCATTGACTGCGAGCCAGGGCCAATTCCGATTACGCTTAACATCAGTGTGAAACTCCCAAAGTAATAGTGACGCCCTGCTCGCGCAGGGTTTCGCCCAACAGTTGCCCATGGCTCAGCAGCCAGGCCGCCGGACCCGATACGCTCCCGACGCCGACGGTTTTTCTGACGAACGATGAAGCAGGAAAGTGATGCTCATGCTCGCGCAGCGCATCAGCGGTAAAGGTTTCAAACGGCACGCGGCAGCAGGAAGCCAGCTGAATCAACCCCTGCTCGTTTTTCTTCAGCGTGACGCTGCCGATAACTTTCAGGGCTAGCGGATCAAGCCGCTGCGCCTCAAGCTGGCGCGTCAGCAGCGCCGCTAACAGCGGGAACGGCGTATCGCGACGGCAGCCAATTCCCGCGACTACTCGCTGCGGCACCAGCTTCCAGTGTGGTACGGCGATCGCCGGCAGGTCGTTACGCAGGGTGATGCAGACCAGCGCATCCAGTTCAGGAAGCTGATGCAGATCGGTTACGGTGATAAACCCACGCCGGTCGCAGTGGCTGACGTCCTCATCCAGCTCTTCGTCCCACCACAGGCCGACGCGCTGCTGGCTCACCAGCATCTGGTTGACGATTTTCACCGCCGCGCGGAAGTCGGTCATTCGCGCATTAAGCTGAAATGCCAGCGTATCCAGAGCCGCCATATCATTCACGTCGGTAGCGGTCGTGATCACCGGATCGGCGCCCAGCATGCCCGCCAGATAGCGGCTCAACGCATTCGCGCCGCCCGCGTGGCCGGAGAGCAGGCTGATAACGTGCTGCCCGCGTTCATCAATCACCACCACCGCCGGGTCGTTAAACTTGTCGTTAACCAACGGAGCCAGTACGCGTACCGCGATACCGGTCGCACCGATGAAAATCAGCGCCGAATAGCTGCTGAAGGCCTCACGCGCGGCGTTGGCGAAGCCGTTTTCAAAGGGTAAAAAGCCCTCCTCCAGCAGCTTCTCGTTGGTAAAACAGGTTAACGGCAGCATGGCCGCCAGCCGTTTAGCCAGCGTTACGCCGCCGGGAGTCAGGCAGAAAAGCGCAATAGATTCAGGCTTTACGGTATTCATGACTGAAGTCCGCCGCGTAGAGTTTTGAGTAGTGATACTCATCCCCAAGGAAATTCCCAACCAGAATGAGCGCCGTTTTACGGATCCCCGCATCGCGGACCTTGTCGCCGATATCGGCCAGCGTGCCGCGCACGGTCTGGCTTTCCGGCCAGGTCGCTTTATAGATAACCGCCACTGGCGTGGTGGCCGGATAGCCGCCTTCAATCAGGCGCTCCGCCACCCGGTGAATGCGCTGTACCGAGAGATAAATCGCCATCGAGGTCTGGTGGCTGGCAAACGATTCAAGCTGCTCCCGTTCCGGTACCGGCGTGCGCCCTTCGAGGCGGGTAATAATCAGGCTCTGAGAGACTTCCGGCACGGTGTACTCGACGCCCAGCTCCGCCGCCGCCCCCAAAAATGCGCTGACGCCCGGCACCACCTGCCAGTCGATGCCGCGTTTGGTCAGCTCTTCGCCCTGTTCGCGCACCGAGCCGTACAGCGAGACGTCGCCGGTCTGTAAACGCACCACGGTTTTCCCGGCTTTCACGCCCGCTTCCATCAGGTCGAGAATTTGCTCCAGATGCAGTTCGGCGCTGTCGTGGCACTCGGCATCTGCGGGGCAATACGCCAGTAGCTCGGTGTTAATCAGCGAACCGGCGTAAATAACCACCTGGGCCTGCTGTAGCAATCGGTAACCCTTGAGGGTAATCAGCTCACGGTCGCCCGGCCCTGCGCCAACGAACCACACGCTACGGGGGTCAAATGTCTCAGCCATGGTTTTCTTCCTTCTGACAGGCGATAACAAAAACGGGATTATTCGGTTTGAAATAGTGGCCGCTGCCAAGCGAGGTCAGCGACGAAACGTTCAGTTGCAGACAATCGGCCTGTTTGATCCCCCGCTGTTGCAGGTGATCAAGAGCGGCGTTCAGGTTCTCCTGCAGGATAAAGGTCATCACCAGACGACCGCCGGGATAGAGCTGCTGCCAGGACCAGTCAATCAGTTCCCCAAGATGGCCACCGCTGCCGCCCATAAAAATGGCGTCGGCTTGTTCGGTTATCACCATTGGTGCTTCGCCAGGCAGGATCTCAATATTGCCGCAGGCGAAATGCTGGCGATTTTCGTCAAGCAGTTGCAGGGCTGCGGGGTTACGCTCAACCGCCGTCACCCGCAGCGAGGGGTATTGCAGCGCGGCTTCAATCGACACGCTGCCGGTACCAGCACCGATATCAATCAGGTGGCTTGCCCGGTGCAGTTCAAGTTTGGCTAGCGCCAGCGCGCGAACCGCCTCTTTGGTCATCGGCACTTTCTCGCCGCGCAGAAAAAGCTCATCTTTCATCGAGGATCACCACCGCGTTCATCTCATATTCGCCATCGACCTCACTGACCGGTAGCCAGTGGATCCGCTCGTTATCCATCGCCAGATTTTCGCCAATCACCATCCAGCGATACCCTTTACCTCGCGTCGCCAGCTGAGCGGCGATTTCACGCGGCCCGCAGCGCCCGTCGGTCACCATCGCCACCTTGCGCTGACGCGCCAGTTCATCAAAACAGACGTCCCGCCCATGGCTGCTGGTTAGCCAGATATCGTTCATATCGACGCCCACCTTCGCGCAGAGGTACTGCACCGCGCTGATGCCGGGAATAATGCGCACGCGTTCGATGCCAAAATGGGCAACCAACCGTGTACCAATGCCGTAAAACAGCGGGTCGCCGGAAGCCAGTACCACCACTTGCTGCGCTTCACGCTCGCCAAGCCACTCCAGCAGTTCGGCAATGTTGGCGCCCAGCGCAAACTGCTCACCGTGAAAATCAGGGAACTGCTGCAAATGCCGTTTACCACCCACCAGCGCCTCTGCCGCCGCCACCGCCTCTCGCGCCGCAGGTGTCATCAGATGCAGGCCCGACGGCCCCATGCCGACAACCGTTAACATGCTACCTCCCGTGCGATATCTTCGACCGGGCGATTGCTGCCAAGAACCTTGTTATCAAAAGAGAACATGATGGCGTCACAGGTGGGCGGCGTTTTGGTAAAGCGCAGCATCTGCATTACCCGCTGGCAGATGCGCTCGGCAAGGTGGTCGTAGATATGCTGAAAACCGTAAGCCTCGATATGCTCCATCGCCGCTTCGGTGGTATCGCATTCGCTGACCAGCCGCAGAAGCACCAGCGGTGCGCCGAGCAACGCCAGGTGCGCCACCAGCGTTTCCATCCGCGCGTCGGCAATATGGCTGTGGGTGTGGAAGATACCGGCGGCGATTTTAATCAGCTTGCCGGGATGGCCGATCAGCACAATCTGGCGGAACCCAAGGCGCACGGTTTCTTCAATCATGTAGCCGACGAAGTTGCTCATGGTGACCACCACCTGAGAATCAATCCCCATCTGCTCGCGCACGAAGCGCTCACCGTGGTTGCCCGGCACCAGCACCACCCGCTCCAGCCCCGCCGCGCGCTTAATCTCCAGCTCAAGCGACAGCGAACGCTTCCAGCTCTCCTCCGACATCGGCGTGACGATGCCGGTAGTGCCGATAATTGAGATGCCGCCTAAAATACCGAGCCGCGAGTTGTAGGTTTTCTGCGCCCGCTCTTCGCCTTCCGGGGCGAAAATTTCGACGTCGGCCCCGCGCGATGGGCCGATAGCCTCACGGACGGCGGTTTCGATGGTATGACGTGGGGTACGGTTAATCGCCGCGCTGCCGATAGGTAGCCCGATGCCTTTACGGGTGACAGTGCCAACGCCCTCGCCGCCGCGCAGGGTTATCTCGCCGCTGTCGTTGAGGGTCACGCGGGCAAAAATCAGCATGCCGTGGGTGGCATCGATATCATCACCGCCGTCTTTGCGAATGGCGGCGATACCCTGCTGACCTTCGACGTGTGGGGATTCGACGTTCAGATTCAACGTCACACCCGAGGGAGTGACAATCGACACCTGATGGATGAGGTGCTGGCGCATCACCATCAGCGCGGCGACTTTCGCCGCCGCCGTGGCGCTGGAGCCAGTGGTGTAGCCTTTACGCAACGCCTTGCCGTTGTGCCACACCGGGTCATCAAAGGATTGCTCGCTCATCGCGCCCCCTGCAGGTGGTACAGGATGGCGTTGACGATAGCGGCAGCGACGTTGCTGCCGCCTTTACGTCCCAGCGCGGCGATACCCGGCAGGCCGCTGTGCGTCATGGCGTCTTTCGACTCCGCCGCGCCGACGAAGCCAACCGGCACACCAATCACGCCGTTCACCGCGACATCATGTTCCAGCAGGCGAAACAGCGCGGTAGGCGCATTGCCGAAAACAAAGACCTTCTCGCCCTCTTCGGCCACCGCGATATCCACCGCCGCCATTGAGCGGGTCATTCCCTGCGCTTTGGCCTCCGCGACCACGCGCGGATCGCTGATATAGCAGCGGCACTCGCCGCCGAATTTCGCCAGCAGGGTTTTATTAATTCCCGAGAGCGCCATGGTGGTGTCGGTATACAGAATGCCGGGCTGGCTGAGCGCGGCGCTGAGACGCTCAAGGGCGTCGGGCGAAAACCACAGGATATCCAGCCAGTCAAAATCGGCGGTAGTGTGGATAACCCGCTTGATAATGGCTTCGTGCAACGGGCTGGCAAAGCGATAGTCGGGGCGCGTCTCGGCAATAATGTCGCCAATAATGTCGAAGCTTTTCGCCTCAATGGCCTGCGGTTGCTGGATATAATGCATTTATTTGTCCTCAGGCTACGCCGACCAGCCAGTACCGTGCTGCCATAAACAGCACCAGCGCCAGGGTCGAAGATACCCACATCAGTCGAATCGTTCGGGAAATATCGTCTACGGAAATATCGCGCGCCGCATCGCCGATCCACGGCTTCTCCACGCGCTGGCCAAAATAATCGTTTGGGCCGCCAAGCCGGATACCGAGCGCTCCGGCGACGGTAGCCTCCGACCAGCCACAGTTAGGGCTGCTGTGGTTGTAACGGTCGCGCCAGCCAATGCGCAGCGCGCGGCCGCCCGCTTCGCGGCAGAAGAAAGCGGCGAGGCTGATAAGCAGCCAACTCAGGCGGGCGGGGATAAAGTTGGCTACATCATCAAGGCGGGCGCTGACCATGCCGATGGCGCGGTATTTTTCATGCTTGTAGCCGACCATCGAATCCAGGGTATTAACCGCTTTGTAGGCCATCGCCAGCGGCGCGCCGCCCAGCAGCAGGAAGAAGAGCGGCGCGATAATGCCGTCGACGGTGTTTTCCGCCACCGTCTCGACCACCGCGCGGTTAATCTGCTGCGGCTCGAGCTGCGACGTGTCGCGCCCGACAATCCACGACAGCTTGATACGGCTTTCCGCCAAATCGCCCGCGCGCAGTGGACGCTCAACGTCCCGCGCCGACTGCGCCAGGCAGCGCCCTGCCAGCACGGTGAAAATCATCCACACCTCAACCGCCCAACCAAGCCACGGATGAATGCTCTGCGCTAACATCAGCACGCCCCAGGAGACGCCCCACGTCAACCCAACCACGACGATCCACATCACCCCGCCGCCGACGCGTAAAGCGACATCACCGTGGCAAAATCGGCGCACGCCGCGCTGCACGGCGGCGATCAGATTGCCAATCCAGCGCACCGGATGTGGCCAGCTCTGCGGGTCGCCGATAATAAAATCGAGGAGCCAGGCAACGCCCCAGGCCAGCAGCGTCATAGGGCGCTCCTTGCCGCCGCCAGCCAGTGGCTGAGCATTGTCGGACGCTGGGCAAAATGCAGGTGCAGGTAGCTGGCGAAGGTGTTGCCCACCTGCCAGCCGCCGCTCCACTGCTGGAGCGTAATGCCGTCGCGCACCTTGCGGCAGGCCAGCACCGCCGGGGTCTCCGGGGTGAAATCAGAGTAGTGGAACTCATGGCCGCGCAGGGTTTCGCCGGGAGCCGCCAGCAGCGTTTGCCGCATAGCCTGCGCCTCGCAGTAACCAAAGCGGGTCAGCCGTTTGCCCATTTTGCTGTGGCCGGGAATGAGATTAACCATGGCGTGAATATCGCCATTGGCATCTTCCAGGGTGCTACCGAGATACATCAGACCGCCGCATTCGGCGTAAATCGCCACGCCGCGCCGGTGCGCTTCCTGCAGCTGCGCCAGCATCGGCGTATTGGCCGCCAGCGCAGCGGCGTGAATTTCAGGATAGCCGCCGCCGAGCCAGACCATCTGACATGGTGGCAGCACGCTATCGTGCAGCGGGCTGAAGCGCACAATATTCACCCCACAGCGTTCAAGCAGGGTGAGGTTATCCGGGTAGTAAAAATTGAAGGCTTCGTCGTCGGCTAGCGCCAGCGTCAGACCGGCCCCTTCGTCAGGCGACGGCAGCGAGGGCCACTCCCCGTAGGGTAAGGCGGTGAGCTGGCTGAGCGCGAGAAGCTGTTCAATATCCAGGGTTTGCGCCAGCGTGTTGGCAAAATCGCGCCACGGCTGCTGGTTCACCAGCGACTCGCGGGCGGTCACCAGCCCCAGATGCCGTTCGGGCAGGGCAACGCCTTCCACTCGCGGCACGTAGCCGAGAACCGGCAGCCCGCAGTAGCGTTCAATGGCGCTTTTGAGTAGTTGATAATGGGATTCACTGTTGACGCGATTGACGATAACGCCGGCGATGTTGAGGCTGGGGTCGAAATGCTGGAATCCCATCACCGTGGCGGCGATGGAGGTGGAAACCGCTTTGCCATCCACCAGCAGGATAACCGGGCAGCCAAGCTGTTTGGCCATCGCGGCGGTGCTGCAATAATTCGGGTCGGTACCGAAGCCGTCATAAAGCCCCATCACGCCTTCAATCACCGCGATATCCGCCCGCTGCATCTGTTCACAAAACAGCGCGTTGAGCACCGGTTCGGGGAGCATAAAGCCGTCGAGGTTGCGGGAAACGACGCCGCTGATGGCGGTATGCCAGCCGGTATCGAGGTAATCCGGGCCGACTTTGCAGGGCTGAACCCGCATGCCGCGCTGCTTTAACAGGCTGAGCAGACCAAGCGTAACGGTAGTTTTGCCACAACCGCTGCCGGTACCTGCGAGAATAAATGCGTGCTGCCTGGCTGCCATACCCCGATCCTGTGATCCTGTGCCGGGTTGTAGGGCTGCGAGCATACCCAGTCTTTCGACTGTACGCTTCTAAGCAACCCACTTCCCACCGAAGTTGTTGGTAATAACCGACAGGCAGGTCTTCTGGCTTAGCGTCGTCCTCTCCCATCCTTCCCAATCCGCTATTCGGATCAGTGGTCAAATATGGGGTCGTCAGCATCACAGCAGCGGGGGCTGCGGGGGATTCACACCCCCTTCCCTGGCACCTGGCGGTTTTCTTGAGCGGGATGAATCCTCGCTCGCATTATTTCCGGAACATCAAACGGGAACTGGATGGCTCCCGTTGTCTCTGACTTCTAATTTCAGAGCAATTTCAGATGTCACTCTATCCCATCAAATAAATAAAAACTGGTGCAGCTTATCGCTCTCTCATTATTATTTTGTTGCGCTATGACAATTTATTGCTCTGAATGATATTTTTTCATTTTATAATGAGCCAGATACGGGGGGATATCAAAAATCGGCAATAACAAAATATTGTTATTTAAAATGACTCAGTTTGTGATCCGGCATTAATTTGCTGGCGATAAGCTTGCGGAGTGACCTGATAGGTCTGACGAAAAACTTTGCAAAAATAGCTGGTTTGCGAGAAGCCTAAATTCCGCGCAATGCTGGCGATACTCCAGTCGCTGTGACAAAGCAACTCTTTGGCGCTCACCATCCGCTGATGGTTTACCCAGGCGTTAAAGCCGATTCCCTGATATTTTTTGAACAACTTGCTGAAATAGTAGGGGCTGAGATAAATGTGGGCGGCGACATCTTCCAGGCGAAGCTCGTCGGATAAATGGGCATCGATATAGCGCAGGGCTTTCTTCATTTTACCGTCGTGAGGGCTGGCAACCCGGCTGGCGCGCGCAGGCTCTGGCTGCTGCGGGTTGTCTTTAATTACCACAAAGTTAAGCTGTTTCTTAAGGCAGTTTTCAACGATAAGCCTCAGTAAATCAGCAGAAGCAATCACTCTGGAGTAATCCATTTCCGGCACGTCGCGGAACGCCTTTACCAGTTCAGGATCGGCCTGCCAGCGGTCGTCGACGTTGAGAATGTCGACCAGTCCAACATCGTTGCTTAAGCGCACCTGCCCGCACAGCACGAAACCCACGAGGTGCCCGGCAATGACCAGAGGGATGGAGAAATCGGTTAACCCGGCATGACAGCGGTAGATACAGAGCTGATCGGTTTTTGAGGCTTCCAGACCGCCGCAGCGGTCGCTCATCCGGCAGCGGGTGCTGTGCTGGGGATGCTGACGCATCAACTGACAGAAAGACGTGAAATTAAACAGTTCAGATATTTCATCACCATGAATATTGACAACCACAACCGCCAGACTGGTGGCCTGCGCAAAATCCTGTGCGATTTTATTGATGAGTTCTGAGTTCAGTGTACTCGCAGAAATCATGATAAAACCTCTCAGTTAATTTTTTGTTATAAACAAAAACATTTTTTTAATATTCACTTCCTTTCATCATCATTTACCAAACACGATAAAAGAATAATACGATAGCAAAAGTCTCCCATCCGTGGGAGACGTTTTTGGCCAGTTCGTGATACCGGTTCATGAAAATTTTCAGCTATTTCAGCAAATACATTAATCCTCTAATTTGCAGGTATTGCACGGTAAGTTATTACCAATCAGATAACGATAGATAGCCGCCCCCAGGCAGGCCCCGATTAACGGTGCGACAATCGGCACGATAAAATACGGAATATCCCTACCACCGGTCATCGCGATATCCCCCCAGCCCGCCATCCATGTAAACAGCTTCGGCCCAAAATCACGCGCCGGATTCATCGCAAAGCCGGTCAGCGGCCCGGTTGATGCGCCAATAACCGCCACCAGAAGGCCAATCAGCAGCGGCGCCAGCGGCCCTTTTGGCACGCCGTTACCGTCGTCGGTCAGCGCCATAATCATGCCCATCAGCATGGAGGTAATCACCACTTCCACCAGCGCCGCATGCCAAATGCTCAGCGATGCCGCCGGATAGGTGCTGAAAATACTCGCCAGCTGCAGGCTCTCTACGCTGCCGCGCACGATATGGTGCGTAGCTTCAAACTCGGTAAACATCGTGCTGTAAAGCACGTAGGCCAGCACCGCGCCGCCAAAGGCGCCTGCGACCTGTGAGACAATATAAGGGAACACTTTTCGACCGGGAAAACAGGCAAATAGCCATAACGCGACGGTCACCGCCGGGTTGAGATGCCCGCCAGATATCCCCGAAGTCAGATACACGGCAAGCGAGATCCCCAGCCCCCAGATAATGCAAATTTCCCACAGCCCAAGGCTTGCTCCCGCGACTTTTAACGCGCTCAGGCAACCAATACCGAAAAACAAAAACAGCCCGGTGCCCAGAAACTCGGCGGTACATTGCGCTTTTAACGAATCGTTCATTGTGACACCTTCTTAGCAGAGTTCGTGTCCTGACCAGCCAACATCCTGCTGGCAGTGGAGTACAACGGTCATCACTATATGAACTCCCTTGGGCAAATTGTTGGCAACCTGCTGACCACGCTCCCGGAAAATTCGGGCATCGATAACAAATTATTGCCATTAATTAAGCAATGATGGCACGACTCACGCGCAGATTTTGCAATTATCTCGCTTCGCTGACATGGCAAAATATTGCTAAAACCAACTCACCGTTTTCCAATAAACATCACAAACCAATCAATTTCGCATAGCAGATAAAATTAATATCGTCATGAGCAAATTTGTAAATATGTAATGTTAAAAACAAAATATTCATATCACACAAAATAAAAATAACCATAAAAATCAAATCATTAAATTTAAAGATGACAACTTTGTACTATTAATAAACCACTATTTTTTCACCATCAAAACCAAGTCAGCCATTCTTTTTCCTCGCATCTTCTTATAGTCCCAACTATCGGAACACTCCATGCGAGGTCTTTATGCAACAAGAAGCACTAGGAATGGTAGAAACCAAAGGCTTAACCGCAGCCATAGAGGCCGCTGATGCAATGGTTAAATCGGCCAATGTGATGTTAGTGGGCTATGAAAAGATTGGCTCCGGGCTGGTCACCGTCATCGTGCGCGGCGATGTTGGCGCGGTAAAAGCGGCTACCGATGCAGGCGCCGCGGCCGCACGCAACGTGGGTGAAGTGAAAGCCGTACACGTCATTCCACGCCCTCACTCCGATGTAGAAAAAATCTTACCGAAGGGAATTAGCCAATGAGCAGCAATGAGCTGGTTGAACAGATCATGGCGCAGGTGATTGCCCGTGTGGCAGCGCCAGAACAGCAGGCCATCCCTACTGAAAACCACCCAATACGAGAGACGGCTATGGCAGAAAAAAGCTGCAGTTTAACGGAATTTGTCGGGACCGCCATTGGCGACACCCTTGGCCTGGTTATCGCCAACGTCGATACCGCCCTGCTGGATGCAATGAAGCTTGAGAAACGCTATCGCTCCATCGGCATTCTCGGCGCCCGCACCGGCGCAGGCCCGCACATTATGGCAGCAGACGAAGCGGTGAAAGCCACCAACACCGAAGTGGTCAGCATTGAGCTGCCGCGCGATACCAAAGGCGGCGCGGGCCACGGCTCGCTGATTATTTTAGGCGGCAATGACGTTTCGGACGTCAAGCGCGGTATCGAAGTCGCGCTGAAAGAGCTGGACCGTACCTTCGGCGATGTTTACGCCAACGAGGCCGGGCATATCGAACTGCAGTACACCGCTCGCGCCAGCTACGCGCTGGAAAAAGCGTTCGGCGCACCGATTGGCCGCGCCTGCGGCGTTATCGTCGGCGCACCGGCTTCCGTCGGCGTACTGATGGCAGATACCGCGCTGAAATCAGCCAACGTTGACGTCGTGGCATACAGCTCCCCGGCGCACGGCACCAGCTTCAGTAACGAAGCCATTCTGGTGATTTCCGGCGACTCTGGCGCCGTCCGTCAGGCAGTGACTTCGGCTCGCGAAATCGGCAAAACCGTCCTTGCGACCCTCGGCGCTGAACCGAAAAACGATCGCCCGTCCTACATCTGATACCCACGAGGCTGATTCATGAGATCGAAAAGATTTGAAGCACTGGCGAAACGCCCTGTGAATCAGGACGGCTTCGTTAAGGAGTGGATCGAAGAAGGCTTTATCGCGATGGAAAGCCCGAACGATCCGAAACCGTCGATTAAAATCGTTAACGGCGCGGTGACCGAGCTGGACGGGAAACCGGTTAGCGAATTCGACCTGATCGACCACTTTATCGCTCGCTACGGCATCAACCTGAACCGCGCGGAAGAAGTGATGGCGATGGATTCGGTTAAGCTTGCCAACATGCTGTGCGATCCGAACGTCAAGCGCAGCGACATTGTCCCGCTGACCACCGCGATGACGCCGGCGAAAATTGTCGAAGTGGTTTCGCATATGAACGTCGTCGAAATGATGATGTCGATGCAGAAAATGCGCGCACGCCGCACCCCGTCTCAGCAGGCGCACGTCACCAACGTTAAAGATAACCCGGTGCAAATTGCCGCCGACGCCGCCGAAGGTGCATGGCGCGGCTTTGACGAACAGGAAACCACCGTTGCGGTAGCGCGCTATGCGCCGTTCAACGCCATCGCGCTGCTGGTCGGCTCTCAGGTAGGTCGTCCGGGCGTACTGACGCAGTGCTCGCTGGAAGAAGCCACCGAGCTGAAGCTCGGCATGCTGGGCCACACCTGCTACGCCGAAACCATTTCCGTTTATGGTACCGAACCGGTCTTCACCGACGGCGACGATACCCCATGGTCGAAGGGCTTCCTGGCCTCGTCCTACGCCTCTCGTGGCCTGAAAATGCGCTTCACCTCCGGCTCCGGCTCCGAAGTGCAGATGGGCTACGCCGAAGGCAAATCCATGCTGTATCTGGAAGCGCGCTGCATCTACATCACCAAAGCGGCTGGCGTGCAGGGTCTGCAAAACGGCTCCGTAAGCTGCATTGGCGTACCGTCCGCCGTGCCGTCAGGTATTCGCGCGGTGCTGGCGGAAAACCTGATCTGCTCGTCGCTGGATCTGGAATGCGCCTCCAGTAACGACCAGACCTTCACCCACTCCGATATGCGTCGTACCGCGCGCCTGCTGATGCAGTTCCTGCCGGGTACCGACTTTATCTCCTCCGGTTATTCCGCGGTGCCGAACTACGACAACATGTTCGCTGGCTCCAACGAAGATGCGGAAGACTTTGACGACTACAACGTTATCCAGCGCGACCTGAAGGTGGACGGCGGTCTGCGCCCGGTTCGCGAAGAGGACGTTATCGCCATCCGTAACAAAGCCGCCCGCGCGCTGCAGGCCGTATTTGCCGGGATGGGGCTGCCGCCGATTACCGATGAAGAAGTTGAAGCCGCGACCTACGCCCACGGTTCGAAAGATATGCCGGAGCGCAACATCGTCGAAGACATCAAGTTCGCCCAGGAAATCATCAATAAAAACCGCAACGGTCTGGAAGTGGTGAAAGCGCTGGCGCAGGGCGGGTTTACCGACGTGGCCCAGGACATGCTCAACATCCAGAAAGCCAAGCTGACCGGCGACTATCTGCACACCTCCGCCATCATCGTCGGCGACGGACAAGTGCTCTCTGCGGTTAATGACGTCAATGACTATGCCGGTCCGGCAACGGGTTATCGCCTGCAGGGAGAACGCTGGGAAGAGATTAAAAACATCCCAGGCGCTCTTGATCCCAACGAGATTGATTAAGGGGTGAGAAATGGAAATTAATGAAAAATTGCTGCGCCAGATAATTGAAGACGTGCTCCGCGATATGAAGGGCAGCGATAAACCCGTCTCGTTTAATGCGCCAGCGGTATCCACAGCACCACAGACCGCTGCGCCCGCTGGCGACGGCTTCCTGACGGAAGTCGGCGAAGCGCGCCAGGGCACTCAGCAGGACGAAGTGATTATCGCCGTCGGCCCGGCATTTGGCCTGGCACAGACCGTCAATATCGTTGGCTTACCGCATAAGAGCATTCTGCGCGAAGTTATTGCTGGTATTGAAGAAGAAGGCGTTAAGGCGCGCGTGATTCGCTGCTTTAAATCCTCCGACGTGGCGTTCGTCGCCGTTGAAGGCAACCGCCTGAGCGGCTCCGGCATCTCCATCGGCATCCAGTCGAAAGGCACGACGGTTATCCACCAGCAGGGGCTACCGCCGCTCTCTAACCTCGAGCTGTTCCCGCAGGCGCCGCTGCTGACGCTGGAAACCTACCGTCAGATTGGCAAAAACGCCGCCCGCTATGCGAAACGCGAATCGCCGCAGCCGGTCCCTACGCTCAATGACCAGATGGCGCGCCCGAAATACCAGGCAAAGTCGGCCATTTTGCACATTAAAGAGACCAAGTACGTTGTGACGGGCAAAAACCCGCAGGAACTGCGCGTGGCGCTTTGATAAAGGATAACTCCATGAATACCGACGCAATTGAATCGATGGTCCGCGACGTACTGAGCCGCATGAACAACCTGCAGGGCGAAGCGCCAGCGGCGGCTCCTGCGGCAGGCGGCACGTCCCGCAGCGCAAAGGTCAGCGACTACCCGCTGGCGAACAAGCACCCGGAATGGGTGAAAACCGCCACCAACAAAACGCTGGACGACTTTACGCTGGAAAACGTGCTGAGCAATAACGTCACCGCTCAGGATATGCGTATTACCCCGGAAACCCTGCGTTTACAGGCATCTATCGCCAAAGATGCGGGCCGCGACCGGCTGGCGATGAACTTCGAACGCGCCGCCGAACTGACCGCCGTCCCGGACGATCGCATTCTTGAAATCTACAACGCCCTTCGTCCGTATCGTTCAACGAAAGAAGAGCTGATCGCTATCGCCGACGATCTCGAAAACCGTTATCAGGCAAAGATTTGCGCAGCGTTCGTTCGTGAAGCGGCAGGGCTGTACGTTGAGCGTAAAAAACTCAAAGGCGACGATTAAGGATTTCGTATGCGATATATAGCTGGCATTGATATTGGCAACTCATCAACGGAAGTCGCGCTGGCGCGGCAAGATGAGGCCGGAGCGCTGACGATTACGCACAGCGCGCTGGCGGAAACCACCGGGATCAAAGGCACGTTGCGTAACGTGTTCGGTATTCAGGAAGCGCTCGCCCACGTCGCAAAGGGCGCGGGGATCAATGTCAGCGATATTTCGCTTATCCGCATTAACGAAGCCACGCCGGTGATTGGCGATGTGGCGATGGAAACCATTACTGAAACCATCATCACTGAATCGACCATGATCGGCCATAACCCAAAAACGCCGGGCGGAGTAGGCCTCGGCGTGGGTATCACGATTACGCCGGAGGAGCTGTTAACCCGCCCGGCGGACTCGTCCTATATTCTGGTGGTGTCATCGGCATTTGATTTTGCCGACATCGCCAACGTTATCAACGCCTCCATGCGTGCCGGGTATCAGATTACCGGCGTCATTTTGCAGCGCGACGATGGCGTGCTGGTCAGCAACCGGCTGGAGAAATCGCTGCCGATCGTTGACGAAGTGCTGTACATCGACCGCATTCCGCTGGGGATGCTGGCGGCGATTGAAGTCGCCGTGCCGGGAAAGGTTATCGAAACCCTCTCTAACCCTTACGGCATCGCCACCGTATTCAACCTCAACGCCGACGAGACGAAAAACATCGTCCCGATGGCGCGCGCGCTGATTGGTAACCGTTCCGCCGTGGTGGTTAAAACGCCATCCGGCGACGTCAAAGCCCGCGCGATACCCGCCGGTAACCTGGAGCTGTTGGCGCAGGGCCGAACCGTGCGCGTAGATATCGCCGCCGGAGCCGAAGCCATCATGAAAGCGGTGGACGGCTGCGGCAAGCTCGACAACGTCACCGGCGAGGCCGGGACCAATATCGGCGGCATGCTGGAGCACGTGCGACAGACCATGGCCGAACTGACCAACAAGCCGAGCAGCGAGATTTTCATTCAGGATCTGCTGGCCGTTGACACCTCGGTTCCGGTAAGCGTCACCGGCGGTCTGGCCGGCGAGTTCTCGCTGGAGCAGGCCGTCGGCATCGCCTCAATGGTGAAATCAGACCGCCTGCAGATGGCGATGATTGCCCGCGAAATCGAACAGAAACTCAATATCGACGTGCAGATCGGCGGCGCTGAGGCTGAAGCCGCCATTCTGGGCGCGCTGACCACGCCGGGCACCACCCGACCGCTGGCGATCCTTGACCTCGGCGCGGGCTCCACCGATGCCTCCATCATCAACCCAAAAGGCGAAATCATCGCCACCCACCTCGCCGGCGCAGGCGACATGGTGACGATGATTATTGCCCGCGAGCTGGGGCTGGAAGACCGCTATCTGGCGGAAGAGATCAAGAAATACCCGCTGGCTAAGGTCGAAAGCCTGTTCCATCTGCGCCACGAAGACGGCAGCGTCCAGTTCTTCCCGACGCCGCTGCCTCCCGCGGTGTTCGCCCGCGTTTGCGTGGTGAAACCGGACGAACTGGTGCCGCTTCCCGGCGACTTAGCGCTGGAAAAAGTCCGCGCCATTCGCCGCAGCGCCAAAGAGCGTGTGTTTGTCACCAACGCCCTGCGCGCGCTGCGTCAGGTCAGCCCAACCGGCAACATTCGCGATATTCCGTTCGTGGTGCTGGTCGGCGGCTCGTCGCTGGATTTCGAAGTGCCGCAGCTGGTCACCGATGCGCTGGCGCACTACCGCCTGGTTGCCGGGCGAGGAAACATTCGCGGCAGCGAAGGCCCAAGAAACGCAGTCGCCACCGGCCTGATCCTCTCCTGGCACAAGGAGTTTGCTTATGGAAAGTAATCACAGCGCCCCGGCTATCGTCATTACCGTTATCGACGACTGCGCCAGCCTCTGGCAGGAAGTGCTGCTGGGTATCGAAGAGGAAGGCATCCCTTTTCTGCTTCAGCATCGCCCGGTTGGCGATGTTGTAGACAGCGCCTGGCAGGCGGCGCGCTGCTCGCCGCTGCTGGTCGGCATTGCCTGCGACCGGCACACGCTGGTCGTGCATTACAAGAATTTACCCGCATCGGCGCCGCTTTTTACGCTGCTGCATCATCAGGACAGTCAAGCCCAACGCAACACCGGTAATAACGCGGCGCGGCTGGTCAAAGGGATCCCTTTTCGGGATCTCCACGCTTAATCACAGGAGAACGACAGTATGAATAACGCACTGGGACTGGTTGAAACAAAAGGGCTGGTCGGCGCCATTGAAGCCGCCGATGCAATGGTTAAATCCGCCAACGTTCAGCTGGTGGGCTACGAAAAAATTGGTTCTGGCCTGGTGACCGTCATGGTTCGCGGCGATGTCGGCGCGGTTAAAGCAGCCGTCGATGCAGGCAGCGCTGCGGCAAGCGTCGTGGGTGAAGTGAAATCCTGCCACGTTATCCCGCGTCCGCACAGCGATGTTGAGGCCATTTTACCAAAATCTGCCTAACCGATGGCGAACAAGGAGCACCGCGTGAAGCAATCACTGGGATTACTTGAAGTTTGTGGTCTGGCACTGGCAATTACCTGTGCCGATATCATGGCGAAATCCGCTTCTATCACGCTGCTCGCCCTCGAAAAGACCAATGGTTCAGGCTGGATGGTAATTAAAATTACCGGTGATGTGGCCTCCGTACAGGCGGCTATCACCACCGGCGCGCATTTTGCCGAACAGCGGAATGGCCTGGTGGCCCACAAGGTTATCGCCCGGCCCGGAGAAGGGATCCTGCTTGCCGAAACTCCCCCACCCGTCGTCATCGCACCTGAACCTGAAGAGTCAGAAATGGCTGATGTCGTTTCTGAAGCGCCAGCAGAAGAGGTCCCGCAGGAATCGGTACTGGTCAGTTGCAACCTGTGTCTGGATCCAAAATGTCCGCGCCAGAAGGGCGAACCTCGTACGCTTTGCATTCATCCCGGCGAGGTGAAGCGTAATGGATAAAGAACGCCTGCAATCAACGGTCAGTAAAGTTCTTGATGAGATGCGCCAGCGGCCTATTCCGCTGGGCGTCTCAAACCGTCATATCCACCTGTCCGCGCAGGATTATGAACGGCTGTTTCCCGACAATCCCATCAGCGAGAAAAAAGCGCTGCTGCAGCCGGGACAATACGCCGCGGAGCAAACCGTCACCCTGGTGGGGCCGAAAGGGCAGCTCAAAAATGTGCGCCTGCTCGGCCCGCTGCGCTCGGTAAGCCAGGTGGAAATCTCGCGTACCGATGCCAGAACGCTGGGGATTGCGGCACCGTTGAGAATGTCCGGCAGCCTGAAGGGGACGCCGGGCATCCGCCTGGTCAGCCCCTTTGGCGAACTGGAATTACCTTCCGGGGTTATCGTCGCGCAGCGGCATATTCATATGTCGCCGCTCGATGCGCTGATCCTGCGGGTTTCTCACGGCGATAAGGTCTCTGTTGCCATTGAAGGCGACGAGCGCGGGCTGATTTTCAACAACGTGGCGATTCGCGTTTCACCGGATATGCGCCTCGAAATGCATATTGATACCGATGAAGCCAACGCTGCCGGCGCCGATAGCCCGCAGGCCTGTGCCCGTCTGGTTGGTCCGCGATGAACGGTGAAATTCTGCAGCGCATTGTTGAGGAGATTGTCTCCCGGCTGCAGCGTCGCGCCCACAGCACGGCGACGCTGAGCGTTGCGCAGCTTCGCGATGCCGACGGTTCGGGTCTGTTCTGTCAGCACGCGTCGCTGCGCATCCTGCTCGTCGACCTGCCGCTGCTGATTCAGCTTACGGATGCGGAAACTGACGATGCCGCAGCCCGGAAAATTCACGACGCGCTGGCGTTTGGCATCCGCGTCCAGCTCAGCCTGCACGGCCAGCTGCTGCCGGTTATACCGGTAAAAAAACTGGCGCGTCTGCCGCTGATATTCACCGATGAGCACGGGCTGCCGCTGGTACTGCATGCCGGTTCGGTGCTGAGCTATCGCGATGTCGCGCCGCTGGGCCGGGGGCGCGTGGTTGTCCACCGCAAATGCATCGTCACCGCCCTGGCGCGTGACGCCGCCAATGCGCGGAATATTCAACTTATTAAGCAGGAGTAAATCATGCATCTGGCACGAGTCACGGGCGCGGTTGTCTCCACGCAAAAATCACCTTCTCTGATTGGGAAAAAGCTGCTGCTGGTGCGTCGGGTCAGCGCCGATGGCGAACTCCCTGCTTCGCCCACCTCCGGCGATGAAGTGGCCGTGGATTCCGTCGGCGCGGGCGTCGGCGAACTGGTTCTGCTCAGCGGCGGCTCCAGCGCCAGACACGTTTTTTCCGGGCCAAACGAGGCCATCGACCTCGCCGTTGTCGGCATTGTCGATACGCTTTCGCGTTAAGGGGCAAATATGGCGATTTATACCCGAACGGGTGACGCTGGCACCACATCGCTGTTTACCGGCCAGCGGGTGAGCAAAACGCACCCGCGGGTTGAAGCCTACGGCACGCTGGATGAGCTAAACGCCGTGCTGAGCCTGTGCGCCTGCGCCGCCGCGGATGAAAACCACCGCGCCTTACTTGAAGCCATCCAGCAGCAAATATTCTGGTTTAGCGCAGAACTGGCGAGCGACAGCGAACAGCCGTCGCCCAAACAGCGCTACATCAGCAGCGAAGAGATTTCCGCTCTGGAAGCCGCTATCGATCGGGCAATGGCCCGCGTCGAGCCGCTGCACAGCTTTATTTTACCCGGGCGCTGCGAAGCCGCGAGCCGCCTGCATTTTGCCCGCACGCTGGCGCGCCGCGCCGAACGCCGTCTGGTTGAGCTGGCGACCGAAGTCAACGTCCGCCAGGTATTGATGCGCTATATCAACCGCTTATCGGACTGTCTGTACGCCCTGGCCCGCGCGGAAGATAGCGATGCGCACCAGAGCGACATTATCCGCGAGATTAGCAGGCGCTATCTGGCCGCCAGTCAGCTAACCCGCGGTAAGGAGACAACGCCTGTGACCCTCTCATTCCATGAGCTGCACCAGCTCACCCGCGCCGCCGTTGAACGCGCACAGCAGCTTCAGGTTCCGGTCGTCGTCAGCATCGTTGACGCGCACGGCACGGAAACCGTGACCTGGCGGATGCCGGACGCTCTGCTGGTCAGCAGCGAACTGGCGCCGAAAAAGGCCTGGACCGCCGTCGCCATGAAAACGGCGACCCATGAGCTGAGCGCTGTCGTTCAGCCTGGCGCGGCGCTTTACGGTCTGGAAACACATTTACAGGGAAAAGTGGTCACCTTTGGCGGCGGTTACGCCCTGTGGCGCGACGGCTTATTAATTGGAGGTCTTGGCATCAGCGGCGGCAGCGTTGAACAGGACATGGATATCGCACAGACCGCCATCGCGGCCATTAACGTGGGAATGCATCAATGAATACTTCTGAACTCGAAACCCTGATCCGCACCATTCTTACTGAACAATTAACCACGCCAGCGCAAACGTCGGGGCAGCCTCAGGGCAAAGGGATTTTCCAGTCCGTGAGCGAAGCCATCGACGCCGCGCACCAGGCGTTCTTACGTTATCAGCAGTGCCCGCTAAAAACCCGCAGTGCCATCATCAGCGCGATGCGCCAGGAGCTGACGCCGCTGCTGGCGGCCCTGGCGGAAGAGAGCGCCAATGAAACGGGAATGGGCAACAAAGAAGATAAATTCCTCAAAAACAAGGCCGCGCTGGACAACACGCCGGGCGTGGAAGACCTGACCACCACCGCGCTGACCGGCGACGGCGGCATGGTGCTCTTTGAATACTCGCCGTTTGGCGTTATCGGGTCGGTCGCGCCAAGCACCAACCCGACGGAAACCATCATCAATAACAGCATCAGCATGCTGGCGGCGGGCAATAGCGTCTACTTTAGCCCGCATCCGGGCGCGAAAAAGGTCTCTCTGAAGCTGATTAGCCTGATTGAAGAGATCGCCTTCCGCTGCTGCGGCATCCGCAACCTGGTGGTGACCGTGGCTGAACCGACTTTCGAAGCAACCCAGCAGATGATGGCCCACCCGCGAATCGCGGTGCTGGCCATTACCGGCGGCCCAGGCATTGTGGCCATGGGCATGAAGAGCGGTAAGAAGGTGATTGGCGCAGGCGCGGGCAACCCGCCCTGCATCGTTGACGAAACGGCAGACCTGGTGAAAGCGGCGGAAGATATCATTAACGGCGCGTCATTCGATTACAACCTGCCCTGCATTGCCGAGAAGAGCCTGATCGTAGTGGAGAGCGTCGCCGAGCGTCTGGTGCAGCAAATGCAAACCTTTGGGGCGCTACTGCTAAGCCCTGCCGATACCGACAAACTCCGCGCCGCCTGCCTGCCCGAAGGCCAGGCGAATAAAAAGCTGGTCGGTAAGAGCCCATCGGCCATGCTGGAAGCCGCCGGGATTGCCGTTCCGGCGAAAGCGCCGCGTCTGCTGATTGCGCTGGTTAACGCCGACGATCCGTGGGTCACCAGCGAACAGCTGATGCCGATGCTGCCGGTGGTGAAAGTCAGCGATTTCGACAGCGCGCTGGCGCTGGCGCTGAAGGTTGAAGAGGGGCTGCATCACACCGCCATTATGCACTCGCAGAACGTGTCGCGCCTGAACCTCGCGGCCCGCACCCTGCAAACCTCGATATTCGTCAAAAATGGCCCCTCTTATGCCGGGATCGGCGTCGGCGGCGAAGGCTTTACCACCTTCACTATCGCTACGCCAACCGGTGAGGGGACCACGTCAGCACGTACTTTTGCCCGCTCCCGGCGCTGCGTGCTGACCAACGGCTTTTCTATCCGCTAACCGAGGTCGCGATGAATACTTTCTCACTACAAACGCGGTTGTACAGCGGTCAGGGCAGTCTGGCGGTGCTCAAGCGCTTTACCAATAAGCACATCTGGATAATCTGCGATGGCTTTCTGGCGCGCTCGCCGCTGCTGGATACTCTGCGTAACGCGTTGCCCGCAGATAACCGCATCAGCGTCTTTAGCGAGATAACGCCGGACCCCACCATCCACACCGTGGTGCAGGGCATTGCGCAAATGCAGGCTCTGCAGCCACAGGTGGTGATTGGTTTTGGCGGCGGCTCGGCAATGGATGCAGCGAAAGCGATCGTCTGGTTTAGCCAGCAAAGTGGCATCAATATCGAAACCTGCGTGGCAATCCCAACCACCAGCGGCACCGGGTCAGAAGTGACCAGCGCCTGCGTAATTAGCGACCCGGATAAAGGTATTAAGTATCCGCTGTTCAACAATGCGCTGTATCCGGATATGGCGATCCTTGACCCGGAACTGGTGGTCAGCGTACCGCCACAGATTACCGCCAACACCGGCATGGACGTGCTGACCCACGCGCTGGAAGCGTGGGTCTCACCGCGCGCCAGCGACTTTACCGACGCGCTGGCGGAAAAAGCCGCCAAGCTGGTGTTTCAGTATCTGCCCACGGCGGTGGAAAAAGGCGACTGCGTGGCGACGCGAGGAAAAATGCATAACGCCTCAACCCTCGCGGGCATGGCCTTCAGCCAGGCCGGGCTGGGGCTTAACCACGCTATCGCGCATCAGCTCGGCGGGCAGTTTCATCTGCCGCACGGGCTGGCCAACGCGCTGCTGTTAACCACGGTTATCCGCTTTAACGCCACGGTTCCCCGCGCCGCCAAACGCTATGCGCGGCTGGCTAAAGCCTGCGGTTTTTGCCCGGCAGAGGCCAATGACGTCTCGGCGATCAATGCCCTGATTCAGCAGATCGAACGCCTCAAGCAGCGCTGTGCGCTTCCTTCACTGGCGGCTGCGCTAAAAGAGGAGCGATCCCACTTTTCCTCGCGCATTCCGGCGATGGTACAGGCCGCGCTGGCGGACGTCACGCTGCGCACTAACCCGCGCCCGGCCAGCGCCGAGGAGATTCGTGAACTGCTGGAGGAACTGCGATGAGTGCCGCCGCCAACGCCACTGAAATGCCCTACAGCGCTGATGAAATCCGCGAGCGCGTTCGCGCAGCGGGCGTCGTCGGCGCGGGGGGCGCAGGGTTTCCTGCCCACGTCAAACTACAGGCGCAGGTAGAGATTTTTCTGGTGAACGCCGCCGAGTGCGAACCGATGCTCAAGGTTGATCAGCAGCTGATGTGGCAGCAGGCCGCACGTCTGGTGCGCGGCGTGCAGTACGCGATGACGGCAACCGGCGCGCGCGAAGGGGTGATTGCCCTGAAAGAAAAATACCGCCGGGCTATCGACGCGCTCACCCCGCTGCTGCCAGCCGGTATCCGCCTGCATATCCTGCCGGATGTTTATCCTGCCGGCGATGAAGTACTGACTATCTGGCTGGCAACCGGCCGCCGGGTCGCGCCCGCAGCGCTGCCTGCCAGCGTCGGCGTGGTTGTTAATAACGTACAAACGGTGCTGAATATTGCCCGGGCAGTCGAACAGCAGTTTCCAGTCACCCGCCGTACGCTGGCCGTTAACGGCGCGGTCGCTAAGTCGCTCACCATCACCGTTCCTATCGGCATATCGCTGCGCGAAGTGCTGGCGCTGGCGGGCGGCGCAACGGTCGACGACCCCGGTTTTATTAACGGCGGCCCGATGATGGGCGGCCTGATTACCTCTCTTGATAACCCGGTGACCAAAACCACCGGCGGCCTGCTGGTGCTACCGAAAAGCCACCCGCTTATCCAGCGCAGAATGCAGGATGAGCGCACGGTGCTTTCCGTGGCGCGCACCGTCTGCGAACAGTGCCGACTGTGTACCGATCTCTGCCCGCGGCACCTGATCGGCCACGAGCTCTCTCCACACCTGCTGGTGCGGGCGGTGAACTTTCATCAGGCCGCCACGCCGCAGCTGCTGCTTAGCGCCCTCACCTGCTCGGAATGCAACGTCTGCGAAAGCGTGGCTTGCCCGGTCGGGATCTCGCCGATGCGCATCAACCGCATGCTGAAACGCGCGCTGCGGGCGCAAAACCAGCGCTATGAAGGGCCGCTGTACCCTGCCGACGAAATGGCGAGATATCGCCTGGTGCCGGTAAAGCGGCTGATCGCCAAACTGGGGCTCAGCCCCTGGTATCAGGAAGCTCCGTTGGTTGAAGACGAACCGTCAGTAGAAGAAGTGACTTTGCAGCTGCGCCAGCATATCGGCGCGGGCGCGGTGCCAAACGTCGCCGTCGGCGAGCGCGTGACGCGCGGGCAATGCGTTGCCGATGTGCCATCGGGCGCACTCGGCGCCCCTATTCACGCCAGCATTGACGGCATTGTTGCAGCCATCAGCGAGCAGGCCATCACCGTTGTAAGAGGTTAACCATGTCTCAGGCTATAGGAATTTTAGAACTCACCAGCATTGCCAAAGGGATGGAACTCGGCGATGCCATGCTGAAAAGCGCCAATGTCGATTTACTGGTCAGCAAGACCATCTGCCCAGGGAAATTTTTACTGATGCTGGGCGGCGATATCGGCGCGCTCCAGCAGGCCATTGAAACCGGCACGTCGCTGGCGGGCGAGATGCTCGTCGACAGCCTGGTGCTAGCGAATATTCACCCCAGCATTCTCCCGGCCATCAGCGGCCTGAACAGCGTCGATAAGCGTCAGGCGGTAGGCATCGTCGAAACCTGGAGCGTGGCGGCCTGCATCAGCGCCGCAGACCGGGCGGTGAAAGCCTCAAACGTCACCCTGGTGCGGGTGCATATGGCCTTCGGCATCGGCGGTAAATGCTACATGGTGGTGGCGGGCGACGTTTCTGACGTCAACAACGCCGTCACGGTTGCCAGCGAAAGCGCGGGCGAAAAAGGGCTGCTGGTTTACCGTTCGGTGATCCCGCGCCCGCATGAGGCCATGTGGCGACAGATGGTGGAGGGATAATGGAAAGACAACCGACAACGGATCGTATGATTCAGGAATATGTTCCCGGGAAACAGGTCACCCTCGCGCACCTGATTGCCAACCCCGGGAAGGATTTATTTAAGAAGCTGGGCCTGCAGGACGCGGTCTCCGCCATTGGCATCCTCACCATTACGCCCAGCGAGGCGTCGATTATCGCCTGCGATATCGCCACTAAATCCGGCGCGGTGGAGATTGGTTTTCTTGACCGCTTTACCGGCGCGGTAGTGCTGACCGGCGACGTTTCCGCCGTGGAATATGCCCTCAAGCAGGTGACGCGCACGCTGGGCGAGATGATGCAATTCACCACCTGTTCAATCACCCGGACGTAACGTCATGAAGCGTTTGATGTTTATCGGCCCCAGCCAGTGCGGAAAAACCTCGCTGACCCAAAGCCTGCGCGGCGAAGCGCTCCATTATAAGAAAACCCAGGCCATTGAATGGTCGCCGATGGCTATAGATACACCGGGTGAATATCTGGAGAACCGCTGCCTGTATAGCGCCCTGCTGACCAGCGCCTGCGAGGCCGACGTTATTGCGCTGGTGCTCAATGCCGACGCCCAATGGTCGCCCTTTTCCCCAGGCTTTACCGCCCCAATGAACCGACCGACGATTGGCCTGGTTACCAAGGCCGATCTCGCCGATTCGCAGCGTATTGCGCTGGTCGCGGAATGGCTTACGCAGGCTGGCGCACAGCAGATTTTTATTACCAGCGCGTTGAATAACTCGGGACTCGACGCCGTGCTGGCCTTTTTGAATGTGAAGGAATCTTTATGTCTTACAAAATAATGGCCATTAACGCCGGTAGCTCATCGTTAAAATTCCAGCTGCTGGAAATGCCGCAGGGCGAGACGCTCTGCCAGGGGCTGATTGAACGTATCGGTATGGCGAACGCCCAGGTGACCCTCAAAACCCCGGCGCAGAAATGGCAGGAGTTGGTGCCGATCGCCGATCATCGTGAGGCCGTCACTCTGCTGCTGGAAAAACTCCTTGGCTATCGCATTATTAACAGTTTGCAGGATATCGACGGCGTCGGCCACCGCGTGGCGCACGGCGGAGAGCGCTTTAAAGATTCGACACCGGTCACCGATGAAACCTTAGCGGAAATCGAGCGTCTGGCTGAACTGGCCCCGCTGCATAACCCGGTGAATGCTTTAGGGATCAAAGTGTTCCGTCAGCTGCTGCCCGATGCGCCGTCGGTGGCGGTGTTTGATACCGCTTTCCACCAGACGCTGGACGAGCGCGCGTTTATCTATCCGCTGCCGTGGCGCTACTACAGCGAGCTGGGCATTCGCCGCTACGGCTTCCACGGCACCAGCCACAAGTACGTCAGCGCGACGCTGGCGGAAAAGCTGGGCGTGCCGCTGAGCGCCCTGCGCGTAGTGTGCTGCCATCTCGGCAACGGCAGCAGCGTTTGCGCTATCAAAGGCGGGCGCTCGGTGAATACCTCGATGGGCTTTACCCCGCAGTCCGGCGTGATGATGGGTACCCGCAGCGGCGATATCGACCCGTCGATTCTGCCGTGGCTGGCGCTGCATGAAGGTAAAACCCCGGAGCAGCTCAACCAGCTGCTGAATAATGAATCCGGCCTGCTTGGGGTTTCCGGCGTCTCGCACGATTATCGCGATGTCGAACAGGCTGCTGACGGCGGTAATCAGCGCGCAGCTCTGGCGCTCACCCTGTTTGCCGAGCGCATTCGCGCCACCATCGGCAGCTATATCATGCAGATGGGCGGCCTTGATGCGCTGGTCTTTACCGGCGGCATCGGCGAAAACTCGGCCCGCGCCAGGAGCACCATTTGCCACAACCTGAATTTTCTCGGGCTGTCGGTGGATGAAGAGAAAAACCAGCACAACGCCACCTTTATTCAGAGCGAGAACGCGGTGGTCAAAGTGGCGGTTATTAATACCAACGAAGAGCTGATGATTGCCCGCGACGTTATGCGTCTCGCGCTGCCTGAAGTGCAGGCGTTGACCGTTTCAGCCTAAGTTCGCCGCCCGGCAAATTGCGGTGAATCATGGAAATAGCGGGATCGGCATGACACTATGCGCCCTGGCAATCTGAGCAAAGGGTAATAAACGTGGCTGTTGCGCAATGCCCCGCCTCCTGTGGGGAACTCATCCAGGGCTGGATCCTCGGCAGCGAGAAGCTGGTCTCATGCCCCGTTGACTGGTACAGCACCGTCGAGGTGGACTACGGTTCACCTCGCACCGATGAGCGCCCGCTTTCGCGCGCGATGGTCGACCAATTGCTGAGCCACTGGCGCTACCCGGCAGAGCTGAGCAAAGAGATTCGCATCGATATTTGCTCTACCATTCCGGTCGCCAAAGGCATGGCCAGCAGCACGGCGGATATCGCCGCAACGGCGGTAGCAACCGCGCATCATCTTGGTCAGACGCTGGATGAAGCCACCCTCGCCCGGCTTTGCGTTTCACTGGAACCCACCGACAGCACCCTTTTTCGCCAGCTTACGCTGTTCGATCACAACACCGCCGCCACGCAAATAGCCTGCCATACTCAGCCTCAGCTCGACCTGCTGCTGCTCGAAAGCCCCGCCACGCTGCTGACCACCGATTACCACCGCCTTCCCCGGCTTGAAAAGCTGCATGCCCATTCCGCCTCTCTGCAGCAGGCATGGGAGAAAATCCAGCAGGCCTGTGAGACGAATAACCCGCGACGGATGGGAGAAGCGGCGACGCTCAGCGCTATCGCCAGCCAGCATCTGCTGCCCAAACCGGGGTTTGATACGCTGCTGGCGCTGGTAGAAGAGTGTGATTTATACGGCATTAACGTGGCGCACAGCGGCAGCGTGGTCGGCCTGATGCTCGACCGTCAGCGTCATGATGTTGACTATTTGCAGCGGCGGTTGGAAGAGAAGCGGCTTACCGAATATTGGCCCGAGCAGCACCTGCTGCGCATGGTGCAGGGCGGCGTAGAACTGCGCTAGCGCCGCCCAGAGCGTCTACCCGGTAAATACCCGCCTGAACGCCGTTAACAGCTGCGTATTTTCCTGCTCGCTGCGAATGGCGACGCGGAAGTAGCGTTCGTCAAGCCCCGGATAGTTGGCGCAGCTGCGGATCAGGATATGCTGTTGCAGCATAGCGTATTGCAGCTCAAGGCCCGGCACATCGCAGCGCAGAAACAGATAATTTGCCTGACCGGGATAGACCGTCAGGCCGGGAATATGGCGCAGTTGATGGTAAAAGCGCTGCCCCTCTTCCTCCAGCCACCGCCAGGTTTTCTGCTGATAAGCGCTATCCTGCAGAACGATCTCCCCCGCCAGCGCGGCAAAAGCGTTTATCGACCACGGCATCTGGCGCTCGCGCATTCGCGCCACCGCCCACTCATCGCCGTTCACCAAATACCCCAGGCGCAGGCCGGGAATGGCATAAAACTTGGTCAGCGAACGCAGCACCCACACGTGAGGGTTCTCACTGAGCAGCGGAATAAACCCCGTCTCGTCGGGAATAAAATCGATAAATGCTTCATCAAGAACCAGAGAAATCTCCAGCAGCTTGCAGCGCTCGGCAATTAATTCCAACAGGCGGCGGTCGGGTAGCAGGCCGGTGGGGTTGTTCGGCGTACAGAGGAATAAGCAGTCCAGATCCGGCGTCAGAGCGTCGAGAATGGCCCCGGTGAGCTGCCAGCCATCCTCTTCACGCAGCAGAAACTCCCGAACCTCGCAGTCAACTGACTGCAGCGCCCGGCGATACTCGGCAAAGCCGGGAGTGACGATCATCGCCTGGCGCGGCTTCAGGCCCTGAACGAGCGTAAAGATCGCTTCGGTTTCACCGTTTCCGGCGAGGACCCATGAGGCAGGGATCCGGTGGTGTTCCGCCAGCGCAAGGTGCAGCTGCTGGTATTCAACATCGGGATAGCGTTCGGCGCAGTCCATATTATCGATGATGGCGCGTTTGACGCTTTCCGGCATCCCCCGCGGGTTAATATTGGCGCTAAAATCCAATAGCTGCTGCGCGGAGATACCCAATAGCGCAGCGGCCTCGCGGATATTGCCGCCGTGCGCGCTCTTCAGTAGAGCCATTTACCTTTCCTGTTGCGTTACCCTCGCCTTGCCAGCGTCGCGCCGTCGGCGAAGTAGGCTTTTATCCCTGCCAGAATCGACTCTGCCACTTCCTGCTGGAATTTTGCCGTTTTCAATTTGCGCTCTTCTTCGACGTTACTGATAAACGCGGTTTCCACCAGAATCGATGGAATGTCCGGCGCTTTTAGTACCGCGAAGCCCGCCTGCTCGACCTGATTTTTATGCAGGTCGTTCACCTGCCCCAGCTTTTTAAGCACCGCTTTACCAAACTTCAGGCTGTCGGCGATAGTGAGTGACTGCACCATATCGAACATGGTGTGGTCGACGTAGCGGTCGCCGCTTTTGCTGACGCCACCGATTAAATCCGAGGCGTTCTGGGTTTGGGCAAGGTATTTTGCCGCGGTACTGGTGGCCCCTTTGGTCGACAGGGCAAACACCGATGAGCCGCTCGGCTGGCGGCTGGTGAACGCATCCGCGTGAATGGAGACGAACAGGTCGGCGCGCTGCTTCTGCGCTTTCGCCACCCGCACCTTCAACGGAATAAAGATATCTTCGTTGCGCGTCATATAGGCTTTCATATTGCCTTCTTTTTCAATCAGCGCACGCAGGCGACGGGCAATTTGCAGCACCACGTCCTTCTCTCGCGTTTTATATTTCCCCACCGCGCCGGAGTCTTCCCCGCCGTGGCCGGGGTCAAGCATGATAACAATCGGACGGTCGCGCCCGGCTTTGCCCGGCTGCGGGCCGCTTTGCGATGGCGGCACCTGCTTTTCGAGGTCGCCCTTGTTGTAGTCCTCCAGCAGCGCCAGCAGCGGATCCTGCTGTTCTGTGCTGCTGGCTGGGTAGAGATCCATTACCAGGCGTTCTTTAAAGTTCGCCACTGGCGCAAGCGCGAACAGCTGCGGCTTCACATCCTGCTTCAACTCAAACACCATGCGCACCGTCTGTGGATCAAACTGCCCCACGCGCGCGGATTTAATAAACGGATCGTCGCTGCGGATCTGCGCCCCCATGCCTTTCAGCACCGAGTTCAGGTTTACCCCTTCAAGGTCGACCACCAGACGGTCAGGGTTACTCAACGCAAACTGTCGATACTTGAGCTCACGGTTGGACTCCACCGTCACGCGCGTGTAGCTGGATGCAGGCCATATGCGCACCGCCACCACCTGACTGACGGCAGCTAACCCGACCTGACTCACGCTTAACAACCACATGGCACCGGCACCTTGTAGCAGGCGACGACGGCTCAAAGACTGACTTCCCGACATGCTCCATCCCAGGCAAATAAAGAGAAACAAAGAATTCGCATAATACGATTGACCGGAAACTGTAACTAAAGCCGCATAAACTGTCATCTATAAAAGGGTAAACATTCGTTGAATCAGCGAAATTTGGCCGAGGATTTTCCAATGTTTAAGCAAATTCCGGCTTGCGTTTCCGACGAAAACAGAATAAAAATACAATAATTACGAATAATCATGCATTGAGGGTTGTGCCGTGGTGAAGGAACGTAGAACCGAACTGGTAGAGGGGTTTCGTCATACCGTCCCCTATATTAACGCCCACCGGGGGAAGACGTTTGTCATCATGCTTGGCGGCGAAGCCATTGAGCATGAAAACTTTTCCAGCATCGTCAACGATATTGGCCTGCTGCACAGTTTAGGCATTCGTCTGGTGCTGGTCTATGGCGCGCGCCCGCAAATCGACGCGAATCTGGCCGAGCATCACCATGAGCCAACCTATCACAAACATATTCGCGTCACGGATGCGAAAACCCTTGAGCTGGTGAAACAGGCCGCAGGTCTGCTGCAGCTGGATATTACCGCTCGCCTGTCGATGAGCCTGAACAACACTCCGCTGCAGGGCGCGCACATCAACGTGGTCAGCGGTAACTTTATCATCGCTCAGCCGCTGGGCGTCGACGACGGCATCGACTACTGCCACAGCGGACGTATTCGTCGTATCGATGAAGAGGCAATTCATCGCCAGCTCGACAGCGGCGCTATCGTGCTGATGGGGCCGGTGGCCGTTTCAGTCACCGGCGAGAGCTTTAACCTGACGTCGGAAGAGATTGCCACCCAACTGGCGATTAAACTCAAGGCCGAGAAGATGATCGGCTTCTGCTCCTCTCAGGGGGTGTTTAACGAAGCGGGCGAAATTATCTCTGAGCTGTTCCCGAACGAAGCTCAGGCGCGTATTGAAGAGCTGGAGAAAGAGGGCGACTACCTTTCCGGCACCGCCCGTTTCCTGCGCGGCGCGGTCAAAGCCTGCCGCAGCGGCGTGCGCCGCAGCCACCTGATTAGCTATCAGGAAGACGGCACGCTGTTGCAGGAGCTGTTCTCCCGTGACGGTATCGGTACGCAAATTGTAATGGAGAGCTCCGAGCAAATTCGCCGGGCCACCATCAACGATATCGGCGGGATTCTGGACCTGATTGCGCCGCTCGAGCAGCAGGGCATTCTGGTGCGCCGCTCCCGCGAACAGCTGGAGATGGAGATCGATAAATTCACGATTATTCAGCGTGATAACACCACCATTGCCTGCGCTGCACTCTATCCTTTCCCGGAAGAGAAAATTGGCGAGATGGCCTGCGTAGCGGTGCATCCGGATTACCGCAGCTCTTCACGCGGTGAAGTATTGCTGCAGCGGATTGCCACCCAGGCGAAGCAGATGGGGCTTAACCACCTGTTCGTGCTGACGACGCGCAGTATTCACTGGTTCCAGGAACGCGGCTTTAAGCCGGTGGACGTGGAGCTGCTGCCGGAGAGTAAGAAGCTGCTGTATAACTATCAACGCCGGTCGAAGGTGTTGATGACGGATTTGGTGTAAGCGAGAAAATGCCTGATGGCGCTACGCTTATCAGGCCTACAAAAGCCTAACTTCGCGCCGATCGGCCCCCTCGCCCCTCTGGGGAGAGGGTTAGGGTGAGGGGATTGTGGGCTCGGCGTTAAACCCTCACCCCAGCTCTCTCCCTTAAAAAGGGAGAGGGGGCAGTTCGAGCAAATTTTAGACCCTATTCCATCTCTGCAAAAATCGCCGACAACCCGCTGCGCCGTTCGGTGCGCGTGGCGATGGCCTGGATAAGCAGGTTTTTATCGGCGTACATCGACAACCGAGCTTTCGCGCGGGTTATCGCCGTATACACCAGCTCACGGCTCACCACCGGGATAATCTGCGTCGGCAGCACCAGTGCGGCGTGGGTGAACTCGGAACCCTGCGATTTATGCACCGTCATCGCCCAGGCGGTATCGTGCTCCGGCAGACGGCTTGGCTGCACCGATTTAACGGTACCGTCCGGCATCGGGAACCAGACGCGCATGCCATCACCGCGATCCAGCGCCACGCCAATATCGCCGTTAAACAGCCCCAGCGCGCTGTCGTTACGCGCAATCATCACCGGACGGCCTTCATACCAGCGGGAGTGACGCTGCGGCACTATCTGCCGGTGACGCGTCAGCAGCTGTTCAAACTGTTGGTTAAGCCCGCTCACGCCCCATGGCCCTTCACGTAATGCGCACAACAACTGGTATTCGCCAAACGCTGTCAGCACGACCTCAGGGTCGGCCCGATCACGTAACAGCTGAAGATAATGGCCGTAGCCCGCTCGCGCATCCTCGAGCATCGCGGCATAGTCGTCCGTCGAGTGCTGCGGTTTCAGTTCAATATCGCTAAAGCCGCGGGAAAACACGGCGTCGATCTCTTTCTTATCGCCCCGGTTCACCGCGCTGGCAAGCTGACCGATACCGGAGTCGCTGCCAAAGCGATAGCTGGTTCGCAGCAGGCAAAGGCTGTCACGTAACGCCCCTGCTGTCTGACCATCACCGGCGGGAACCGTGGCCCCGACCAGGCGGCTAAGCTGCGCGGCGCGCTCTACGGTATAGCCGGCGTTCACCCAGCTACAGATATCGCCGAGTACCGCTCCGGCCTCCACCGATGCCAGCTGATCGCGGTCGCCAAGGAAGATAACCCGCCCGTGCGGCGGCAGCGCGTCAATCAGCCGCGCCATCATCGGCAGGTCAATCATTGAGGCTTCATCCACCACCAGCACGTCCAGATGCAGCGGGTTGCCCGCGTGATAGCGCATCTTCTGGCTGCCGGGCTGCGCGCCCAACAGACGGTGCAGCGTGCTGGCATCGGTTGGCAGCATCGCTTTTTGCGCGTCGCTTAAATCGAGTTTTCGCAGCGCCGCGCCCAGTGATTCCGTCAGGCGTGCCGCCGCTTTACCGGTTGGCGCGGCGAGGCGAATACGGCATTTCTCCGTTCCCGCCATCTGTACCAGCGCCGCCAGCAATTTAGCAACGGTGGTGGTTTTTCCGGTACCGGGGCCGCCGGAGATCACCGAAATACGGCGAGTCAGCGCCACGGCGGCGGCCACTTTCTGCCAGTCGATCGTATCGCTTACCGGGAACAGCGCGTTGAGCGTTGCGGCAAGCTGGGTTTCATCGACGGCAAACGGTGCGTTGGTTTCGCTAAAGAAGCTCGCCACGGTGAGTTCGTTGCGCCACATGCGGTTGAGATAAAGCCTGCCACGGCTCAGGATCAGCGGTGATGGACGTTCCCCACCGCTGACGGCGTCAGAACGCAGTAATAGGTTTTCCCACTCCTGCGGTACGTTCGCTTCGGCAAACAGCTGCTGCCAGAGCTCGCGGGCGCGGCCTTTTGGCTGCATAGAGGGGCTGAGATGGGAGAGCGGCAAACAGACGTGCCCTTCCCCGGCGTCGCGGCTGAGCATCGCGGCGGCGATCATCACTGCCGGGTGCTCCTCTTTTGCCACCATCAGCGCAAACTGCACGTCGAGCGGGCGTAGCAGCTTTTGCTCGGCGGCTTCCAGTAAACGTTGTTCGAGCGTCATACGTTGCTCTCCTCTCCGGCAAACAGCGCGTCCATTGCCGTTATCAGCGCCGGGTCGGGCCGGGTGGCAAATATTCCCTGCTGCCCCGCCTCGCCGTCCACGCCGCGCAGGAACAGATAAATCACGCCGCCGAAATGACGCTCATAGTCATAGTCGGCCATGCGGTGGCGCAAATAGCGGTGCAGCGCCAGGCTGTAGAGCTGGTACTGCAAGTCATAGCGGTGAGACTGCATCGCCTTCGCCATCGCGTCCTGGGTATAGGCTTCGCCGTTTTCCCCGAGCCAGTTGGACTTGTAGTCCAGCAGGTAGTAGCGGCCATCGTGGCGGAACACAAGGTCGATAAAGCCCTTGAGCATGCCGCGCACCTGGCGGAAGTCCAGCTCCGGGCAGCCTGCCGACAGCGGGTCATAGCGGCGGGTCACGGCGTCCAGCGCCCGCGCGTCCAGCGTCTGGGTAATCGGTAGATAAAACTCCATCTCCACCTGTTTTTGCCGGTCGCTAAGCTGATTCAGCGCAATGCCGATATCCGCCAGCGGCGCGGCCAGCACCTGGGTTATCCAGCGGGTCAGTACCGGCTCCCACGCTTCATCAAAGCCATTATTTTGTAGCTTTTCGCGCATCCACTCCGGCGACACCGGCTGGGTGAAATCGAGGTCTTCGAACAGGCTGTGCAGGAAGGTCCCCGGCGATGCGCCGCGCGGGAAATGGTGCGGCGTCATTGCCAGTTCGCTTTGCTCTTCAGCAACCCCGGAAGCATCAATGTCGATACGCGGCAGCAGATCCTGCGCCACGCTGTGACCGCGCTGCTGCAAGCCGGAGTAGCTGGTAACGCGCCAGTCATCGACCACCCGCCGTAATACCTGACGGGCCGCCAGTTCCGGCATCTCGGGTTGGATCGCCTGCCAGCGAGTATCGTTGGGTGCCGTCGCCAGCGTCAGGGAGATATGTTCGTTGCACAACGCTTGCAGGCAGGCGTGCAGGCCGGAAGCATCCAGCACTTCGCCCTTTTGCAGCAGCCTTCCCGGCGCGCTTTGATGTAATTCGGTCTCGGTCGGCTTATCGCTGCGCCGGGCCGTCAGCGGGGCGATGCCCAGACTGCAATGCCAGATGGCGCGCGTTAAAGCGACGTACAGCAGACGCAAGTCTTCTGCAAGGCGTTCGGCCTCCGCCAGCTCCAGGCTCTCGTCGCTTTCGTTAAGATCCAGCACCGCTTTGAAGGATTCACGGTCGTGGTAAAACGCCTGTTTCTCTTTGCGGAAACGGGCGATAAACGGCAGCCAGACCAGCGGGTACTCCAGCCCTTTTGACTTGTGGATAGTGACTATCTGTACCAGGTGTTTATCGCTCTCCAGACGCATCTGCTGACTAGAAGCGTTAGTGTCCGGCTCGGCAACCTGCTGGTTGAGCCAGCGCACCAGCGCATGCTCGCTTTCAAGCTGGGTAGCTGCTTCCTGAAGCAGTTCGCTCAGGTGCAAAATGTCGGTTAAGCGCCGCTCGCCGCCGTGGGTCGCCAGCAGGTTTTCAGCCATTGACCGCGCGCTCATCAGGGCGCGGATCATCGGCATCACGCCGCGCCGCTGCCAGATAAGGCGGTAGTCGCTAAACTCTTCCACCAGCGCATCCCAGGCGTTTTCGTCCTGATTCAGCCGTTCGATATCCTGCGCGTTCAGGCCAAACATCGCCGTTGCCAGCGCGCTGCGCAGCGTATTTTCGCGCTCAGGCGTCAACACCGCCTGCAGCACCCACAGCAGCTCCTGTGCTTCCGGGGTTTCAAACACGCTGTCGCGGTTGGAGAGATAGACCGACGGGATCGCCAGCGCGTTCAGGGCATCGCGGATAAGCGACGCTTCCTGGCGGTTACGCACCAGCACGGTGATATCCGACGCCTGCACCGGGCGAGCGTTATCACCTCGCCACAGCAGCGCGCTCCCCTGCTGGCCGCCGGTCAGCCAGTCGCGAATTTGCGCCGCGCACTGCTGAGCCATAAAGTTCTGATAATCCCCCGCGCTGATGCCTTCGCCGGGCATCAGCCACAGGTTCATCGCTGGCTGGTTTTCACCGTCAACCTCAAAGCGCAGCGAGGCGTTTTTAGGCGCAGACTTTACCGGCAGGAACGGGATATCGCGGAACATAAAGGGGTTATCAACCAGCCCAAACAGGCGGTTGACGCTCTCCACCATGCCCGGCGCGGAACGCCAGTTGGTGTCGAGGGTGTAATGGGCGGCCACGTCGCTGCGCGCGCGCATATAGGTAAAGATATCCGCGCCGCGAAAGGCGTAAATCGCCTGCTTCGGGTCGCCGATAAGCAATAGCGCGGTGTCCGGCTGCTGTCGCCAGATTCGGCGGAAGATGCGGTACTGCTGTGGGTCGGTGTCCTGGAACTCATCGATCATCGCCACCGGGAATCGCTGGCGAATAGCGGCGGCCAGCGCATCACCGCTGTCGCTCTCCAGCGCTTCATCAAGGCGGCTTAACATATCGTCAAAGCCCAGCTCGCCGCGTCGACGTTTCTCGCGGGCGACCGCTTCACGGATCTCTTTCATCGCCTGGGCGATCACCAGATCGTTAAGCGTCAGCGGTGAGGCCAGCAGGTGTTCAATCGCGCTGAACAGCGGATGGGTAGGCACTTCACCGCCCGCTTTGGTACGGTCGGCCAAAAATGGCTGGCTGAATTTCTCCAGTGCATCAGGCAACTGATAGTTTTTAGTCTCTTCCTGGGCCCAGTGGCTTATCTTTTCGATCCACTTACCCTGATTGCCGCGGTTGAATTTGCGTCTGTCGATCCCAGAACTTTCCAGCAGCAAGTCCAGTTCGCCCACGCTTTCCAGCCAACGTTGTTTAATCTCGTTAATCTGCGTGAGGATCTGCTGGTGACGCGACGCCAGCGTTTCGGCCTCGCCGAGCGGTACTTTAAGCTCCGGTGCTTCGCCCTGCAGGTAGCGGTCGATAGATTTGAGCAAGTCCTGCGGCCCTTTCCACGATTCAACGATCACCTGTGCAATCTCGCGTTCGAGCGGGTAGCAGTGGCGTCGCCAAAAATCGGCGCAGGCCTGGTAGCGCAGCTGAGATTCATCTTCAATCAGTTGCTGTTCAAACAGCATGCCGGATTCAAAGGCGTTAAGGCTCAGCATGCGCTGACAGAAACCGTGAATGGTAAAGACGGCGGCATCGTCCATCTGACGCTCCGCCAGCAGCAGCACGTTAGCCGCCTGCTGGAGGTCGTCAATTTCCGCCAGCAGGCTGGCATAGAGCGGGTTGTCGGTGGCGTTACGCAGGCAGGCGACGCGCAGTTCGTGAATGTTGCTACGAATGCGCCCGCGCAGCTCTTCGGTGGCGGCCTCGGTGAAGGTCACCACCAGCAGCTCTTCGACGTTAACAGGCCGAGGAAAGGCGGCTTCGCCGCCCAGCCCCAGCAAAAGCCGCAGGTAGAGTGCGGCGATGGTGAAGGTTTTTCCGGTGCCCGCTGAGGCTTCAATCAGGCGCTCGCCGATAAGGGGTAAGCGCAGGGGATCAAGGGACTCGGCGGTTTCGGTCATTCGTCTTCTCGTCGTAAGGGTAAGGTTTGCTGCAACTCAGTAATGCTCTGCCACACTTTCCAGCCTTCAGGGTGCGCGTAGTCGGTTTTACCATTCTGGCTACCGGAGACCTGCGACAGCACCGTCATGCCCTGCGGGGCAACCACCGTCTGGTGGAAGAAGTCGGCCAGTTTTTGCGGCGTTAACAGCTTAATCTGGGCCACTACTTTAGCACGTGAATCAAAGGCCATATTACCGCGATCGAAATCTTTGCTCAGTTGGGAGGCTTCGTCACTCAGCGTTTGCGGCGCCTGCAGCATGTCTGCCACCACCGACTGCTGGATTTGGGCAAACTCTTCTGGCTTCATCGCGCGCAGTTTCTGTTCGGCAGTCGGGAAGAAGGCTTTAAAGCGATCCCACAGGAATGACGGCTGCTTATCGTTACTTTGCAGCAGGAAACCCATCCCCCACTGGCGGCCGACGTTCATCGAGAAGGCAAAGACGGCGTAGCCTAACTGTTCTTCGGTGCGCAGTTGGGTGTAGAACCACGGCTGGACGATTTGCGCCAGCATGGCGCTCGCCGCCGAGCTTGAGAACTCATCGACGTTTGGCGGCACAAACACCGCAGCCAGCGCCGAGTCGGTGCTGGCACCGGCTTTCTCGAAGATAACGTTTTGCTGTTTATCGACCAGTACGTCTTTGTTGCGGCACCATTCGCTGCCGTTAGCGCCAAGCTGGGTCTGAATGCTGCGCGCGAGGGTTTTGGACTGGTCGACGCTCAGGTTGCCTATCACCATAAATTCTGGACGCGCCCCGGCTTTCAGCCTATCGCGGTAGTCCATCACCTCTTTGAGCGTAATCGATGGCAGCAGCGCCTTACGGTCTTCGCGCTGGAAATAAGGCACCTGCGACACCATCTGCACCGGCATAATCGCCTGTTCGTAGGCTTTGCCTTTATCGGCAGAGTCCATCATCTGCAGGTACCAGGATTTGGCCTGTTCCAGCTGCTCTTCGGTTGGCGTGTAGCTGAAATAACCCTGCAGCAGGGCATCAAACAACTGCGGCAGACGCTGGGTGTAACCGTTGGCGTTGAGCATCAAGCCGTTGTTAGCACCGGTTGAGAAACTGATCCCGCCAACGGCAGCCTGGTTGCTCAGCTGGTCAAGCGCAATACCGGCCAGGTAGTCATTCAGCGCAAACATCACCTGGCTACGGGCGCTGTCCATCGCTTTCGGGTTACGCAGAATCAGCGTGATGTCGGCCTTCGGCTCGCTGGCAAAATAGCGGCTCGGCATATAAACCAGACGCAGATTTTGCTCATCAACAATCAGCTCCGGATGAGTGTACTTTTTCTCGCTTTTAATCAGCGTGAAGTCGTCGGGAATATACGGGTTAAGCTGCGGCAGATTCAGCGTAATGCCGCTGGCGGCCTTCTGCCATTTGGCGAAGGTGTCAGCGCTGATTTTATCCACCTGATATGGTGCATCAACAAAGTAGGCGGTCTTGTTGTGCGGTTCATTCGGGCTGATATACCAGATGCGCGCGTTTTGCGGCGTCATCATCGCCAGACGGTCTTTTACCGCCTGCGGGTCGTACTGGTCAGCAATGTTCACCGCGTCCAGAGTATGCGCGACCGGCACGCGGATCATGGTGTCGGCGAGCCATTCAACGTAGCCCATATCACGGGTGATGGACGGGTAGCGGAAGTCGAGGTTCAGCACGTGTGCCAGCTCGTCAAAATCACTTTTGTCGATGCCTTTCTGGCGCAGCGTATCAAGATAGCTAAAGATAGCGGCGACCACTTCATCACGGTGTGCCAGCCCTTTATCAGTTAAGGTGGCGGAAATCGCCAGCACGCCGCTGTTACCATTCACCACCGGATCGGAGTCTGCACGAATGCCCTCAACAAGCCCCTGCTTTTGCAGCCAGTCAGACAAAGTGCCCGGCGTACGGTTGCCGATAAGATAGGTGATCAGTTCGTCGGTTTTGCTGCGGAACTGCGCAGAGTTGTTATCGATGCGGAATTCCACGCGTAGCACTTTACGCGGCAGCGCTGGCACGTAGTGAATGATGATACCTTTCTGCGCATCGGTGACCACCGGGACGGTGATTTCCGGGCGTTCGATAGATTTGTTCGGCACGCGGCCGTAGGTTTGCGCGGCAATCTGCGCCAGTTCAGGCAGCGGTTTGTTGCTGTAAATCACCGCCTTCATCAGGTTCGCGGAGTAGTACTTGTTGCGAAATGCCAGCAGCGCTTCATACACCGGGCTATCGGGTTTGTCGCTCAGCGTCTCGAGGTTACCACCAGAGAATCGTGCGCCGGGGTGAGCCGGGTTGATGGTTTCGGCGCTGACCTGCGCCATGCGCATACCGTCGCGGGTGCGCGCCATGGTCAGTTCAGCGTTGACGGCGTTACGCTCGCGGTCGGCATATTTCTTTTCCAGCAGCGGCGCAGCAATAGCGTCCGCCAGGCGGTCTACCGCCCCCTGCAGCGCATCATTTTCCACTTCCAGATAGAAGGCGGTGCGATACGGCGCGGTGCTGGCATTGTGGCTGCCGCCGTGCATTTTTAAGAATTCAGCGAGGTTGTCCGGCTGCGGGTAGTTTTTCGAGCCCATCAGCGTCATGTGTTCGAGGAAGTGTGCAAGGCCCGGATGCGAGTCAGGATCTTCCAGCGAGCCAACGGGCACCACCAGCGCCGACAGCGATTTCACCGCCTGCGGATCGGAAACCAGCAGCACGACCATCTTGTTGTCGAGCGTAATCGCTTGATATTGACGGGTGTCTTTTTCGCTTTTGCGGATGGTTTCCTGAATCGGTTGCCATCCGGTTTCTGCCTGACCAACGGTCGCCCAAAAGGCGGTGACGAAAACAACAATACTCAACCAGATACTGCGGGGCATTCACGGACCTCACCATTAACAGATACTTCAAAAATCAGCATGCTCTTGTGGGCAGTTTCAGCCTCAGCTTACCGCTTCGTCTGCTGCCACTCATCAGTCCGTGACTTGTGCGCATAGTAAATGAACCAATTAGCTTGCGCAATTTTTATACAATCACGATGACTGGTTGAAACGGAATACGGGCAGCAGATACGGGGTCGTCTGCGCGATAATCGCTTCATATTGCGCAGGTTCCAGGGTGCGCCATAAACGCTGATACCAGACGTCGGCCCCTTCGCCGCTCACCACCATGTTGCCTTCGTAAGCCTGTAAAAACTTGCTGCGCGCTTTCTGCAGCGACTCTTCGTCTTCTAAGATGGCATCATTTTCGGCATCGTAACAGGCTTTTATCCATGCACCGCCGCTCTCCGGCAGGAACAGCAACGGCTGACACATCCCCTCACGATAACCAGCGACCAACTGTGACAGATAGACTTTGGCCTCCTCAGCCGCCAGCGGCGGGAAGCACCACTCCCCGTCTTTGCGCAGCAGCAGACGGCTTTCACCCGTTCCGCCGCTAGCACAGTAGACAAGGTGTTCCAGCCAAAGTTGCATTCCCTGTGAAACGCTAAGCAGAGAAGGCCGCCAACGCAACAGGCCGTTTTCCTGAACCTGCGGCAGCCAACCGGTGATATTCAGCCCGTCACAGTCGAGGTCAATTTCCATGCTCTGCCCGCTGCGGCGATACTCAATCACCCGGCTCGCCAGCGCGCTCATCTCCTGATGCTGAGCCTCCCAGGCTATCTCGCCAAAAGGGCCGTAGGGCAGTTCACCGGCGGCACGATAGCGGCGGTACATCAGGCCGGCATCCTGTTGCTCTATCAGAGAGTTCAACAACTGCTGGTTGAGCTGATAGCGCGTCAGCCCTTCGAGGGTGAACGGTTCGGTATCGGGAATATCGCTCTCTTCATTACGGAAATTGACCTGCAGACGCATCTGGAAAAAGGCGCGCACCGGGTGCGCCCAGAAGCGCTGAAGCTGTTCGAGCGGCAGCGTGGTCAATGAGAGTGGTTCCAGCGGCTGGATAAAGTCGGAATGCGCTTCGCCCTGCTGGCTTGCCGCCGCCAGCCACTCCTCAGCATAGCTTTGCTGCTCGCCGGCTTTGTAGTTGTCGGCATCAAACGGCATACGCGGGTGCAGATGCATCACGTGGCGCTTCACTCGCTGCTCGCTTTCGTCGCAGTTAAGCGCTTCGTCGCCCTCCAGGCAATGGCTCTGGCCGATATAGTCCATCAGTTCCTGCACCAGCACTGACGGGTAGCGTTCGCTATTATCCTGAATGGAGCGGCCGATATAGCTGATATAGAGCGCTTTTTCAGCTGACATCATGGCTTCAAGGAACAGATAGCGGTCATCGTCACGACGGCTTCGGTCACCGCGTACCGGTTTCTGGCTCATCAGGTCAAAGCCGAGTGGGGCCAATGCGCGTGGGTAAATTCCGTCGTTCATCCCCAGCAGGCAAACCACTTTGAACGGAATGGAGCGCATTGGCATAAGGGTACAAATATTGATTGGGCCCGCCAGGAAGCGCTGGCTGATGCGTTCCTGATCGAGACGCTGCGCCAGCTCGTCACGCAGCAGCGTCAGAGGCACCTCACCGGCGTACTGTGACTGCACGCCCTGGGCGATTATCGCCTGCCACTGCTGCTCAATCAGCGCCAGAGCGGCTTCGGTGTCCTGATCCGGCAGGAAGAAGTCGTTCAGCATTTCACGGCACACTGGCAGCCATTCCTCCAGCGAACGCGCCTGCGTGAGCACCTGCCGCCAGCGGTTAAGCTGCATCAGCAGTGAAGCCAGGTGCCCCACCAGTTCGGCAATCAGGCCGCTGGACTCATCATACGGCAGCACCTCCTGCCACTCGCCCTGCTCGCTCTCCATCGCGTAGCCCAGCAGCATACGCGTGAGACCAAAACGCCAGGTATGCTGCCCGGTGGCTGGCAGGTCCATTTCGCGGACGTTATCGTCGTCCATCCCCCAGCGTACGCCGGATTCGTTCACCCACTGACGCAGATGAAGCAGGCCCGCCTCATCAATGTTGAAACGCGCCGCCAGTACCGGCACATCAAGCAGTGCCAGCACGTCTTCGCTGGTAAAGCGGCTGTCGGGCAGCGACAGCAGAGTAATAAACGCCTGCATCGCCGGGTGAGCCTGACGGGCGCGGCGGTCCGAAATGGCGTACGGCAGATAGCGTTCGCCGGTGGCGCTGCCGAACACGGCCTGAATAAACGGGCTGTAGCTATCGATATCCGCCACCATGACGATGATGTCGCGGGGCGTCAGCGTCGGGTCGGCCTCCAGCATCGCCAGCAGGCGGTCGTGCAGCACTTCAACTTCGCGCTGCGGGCTATGGCAAACGTGGACGGTCAGGCTGCGGTCGTCTCGCGCCAGCGGTCGCTTATTGCCGCTGTGGGCAAACTCTTCGGCAGTGCGCCCGGCAATGGCGGAGTTTTTCAGCTCCAGCACGTCGTACTGAAGGTTGTGCAGCAGGTTGTCGGGTTCGATATCGACAAATGCATCCAGCTCCTGATAGCGCTCAAGCCCCGCCAGCAGGTAGATATAGTCGCGCCCCAGCTTGCCCCAGGAGGCCAGCATCGGGTTGCCAACGTCCTGCTCGCCGTCGTCGTTAAACAGCCCCGGCGCGTGGCTAGCATCCTGGAACAGCGGCAGCTCACGTTGTTCACGATAATGTCGACGCTGGCGCGCCATTAATCGCGCCAGGAATGCCGGGTCTTTAATATCGCCCCAGTAGTAGCGGCACGGGTTGGTGAACAGCACGTAGATATCAACGTGTTTGCCCAGCGCCTGTAGCGCGTGTAGGTAAACCGGCGGCAGCGCGGAGATCCCGCAGATAAAGACGCGTGCCGGCAGGCCTGCGGGCGGCTCGCTGCTCTTTTCCAGGGTGTCGATAAAACGCTGATAGAGGTTGGCACGATGCCACAGCGGTTGGCCCAGAGCGGCGGTATGCTCCACCAGCGCCTTCCACAGCGGCGCTTGCCACACCTGCGCCTCGCCCACGCCGTCGACTAACCTTCCGGCTTCCCACTCCGTCAGCCATTGAGGGCGGTAGACCAGATACTGGTCATAGAGGTCAGCGACGCGGGAGGCCAGCTGGAACAGCTTGCGCTTGTCGGCGTCGTCAGTCAGATAGTGGCGCAGCGGCGTAAAGGCTTCATCATCAAGCATGCCCGGCAGCAGGGTCATCAGCTTCCAGCTCATGCTCTGTTTGTTGAAGGCGCTCTCGCCGGGGATTTCGGGCAGCACGCGGGTGAACATGTCCCAGATAAAGCTCGCGGGCAGCGGGAAGTCGATATTCGCGGCAATGCCAAAGCGCTGGGACAGCGTCATTTGCAGCCACTGCGCCATACCGGTACTTTGCACGAGGATCATTTCAGGCTCAAAAGGGTCCGCCAGGCGGTCCTGCTCAACGATGAACTCCATCAATGCTTCCAGCACGTCCAGACGATTGGAGTGGTAGACCCTTAACATATTCGCTCCTGACTACTGACTGACCGGGCAATGCAGGCGGGACATGCGCCCCTGCTTACCCATGGGGGTGGTAATAGTAGCATTGATGCTGACACAACGTTGTGACGATGTCTGTCCCCGCTGGCTCTCCCAGCCAACAGGCAGCGCCAGTGCCTGCTGCTGCGTTTGCCCCCAGGCGTAGCGCCACATCTGGCGGTACTGATTAAGCTCAAGGCTGCTGGTTGCCAATACACGATAATAGCCGCCCAGCGCCGTCACTACGCTCACCATCAGGCACATTGCCAGCACCACTTCCGGCAGGCTAAAACCTCGCATTTTCAGGGTATCTGGCATCGCGCCACCTCCTTTAACGGGCAAAAATCGCTCCAGCCATGTGCGGAAAAACGGAGACTTCCCGCCGCCCAGCGTCCCGACTGCCAGAGCATGAGCGCCTCATTTTTGGCCACCAGAAGCAACGTGCCGTCATCGAAGAGCCGTAGACAAACCCGCGTTATACCGCCATGCACCAGACATTGCGCCCCGGCCTCTGCCGCCCAGTTCTGGACTTTCCCCCACTGCAACGCCGTATGAACCTCCGCGGTGTGCTGAAGCGCCCGACTTTCTGTACTGACGTTCGCAGTTTGCTGCCGCAGCGCCTGATTCAGCCCTTGCAGCATCAGGCTGCCGGTAACCAGCAGCATCAACACCATCGCTAGCGATGAAACCCCACGCTGGCGATTCACAGGTTATACCCCGTCACCCCATACTGCGCGCTGGCGGCCGCGCCGCTCGTCGCCGTGGCCGATAAGCTAATCAACAACTCCGGCGCAAACCCGCTGATGGCCTGGCGCGACACCCGAAAAGCCGTGACGGTCGCCGTCGCCGGGTCGGTCATTTTATCCCAGCCGCTGCCGCTACAGGCTTTCGCCCCGCGCAGCGTCTCCAGCACGCCGGACTTCAGGCGAAAGCCAATGCTGTCAGCACTTTCGGTCGGCGATGTTTCCCAGATACCGTTGCTGTTGCCATCCCAGCGGGCAATAACGCACTGTCCTTCCTCCGCAATCGTCAGCGCTTCGCCCTGGCAGCTATCGCCACCGCAGTAGCCCGCACGTTGAAGATGCTTTGCGACCGTATAAACGCTCTGCCAGAGATCGTCCTCCAGCGTTTGCTGACGCATTTGCAGGAAAATTCCCCGCTGCAGCGCGGGCTGGAAGCGAGAAGCGCCCAGCAGTAACACGCTGCTAATCGCCATCGCAATCAGTACCTCCAGTAGCGAAAACCCGCGCATTAACATGCCCCCCCTTCGCATAACCGCACTCGTCCTCCGTTTGAGATAACCACCGTCCAGCGCCCCGCGTCGCTAACCAGCGTCACGTTGCCCGCCCATGCGGTATTACGCAGGCCAAAAAAAGCCAGATTAGGCGTGATATGGCTGACATCCACCCCTGCCCACATTGGGTGAAATATAGCGGGGTTGCCCGTTGGGCAGCCTGCCAGGACGGCTTCATCGGCCACCACGCACCAGCTGCTTTCGTGCCGATGTAACCGGAAGATACGATCGCGGTTATGCCAGTTGGCATCGCTGCGCATCGCCATCAGGTAGCCGCGCAGTTCGCTGGCGGTTTGCCACAGCCGCTGCGACTGCTGCCAACGGTGCCAGCCGTACAGGCCGGTTGCGCTGAGGATAAGCACCAGCGTCAACGCCACCAGGGTTTCAATCAGGGTATAGCCCCGTTCTCTTTCTCTGTTCATGACGGGCAGTATGGCGCGCGCGTTAAGGGAGCACGAGTCAGGGATTTGGCTTTTACGAGTCGTCTTCAGGGGAAAATAGTGGTTTACAGCAACGCGGGCGGAAACGAGGAAAGTGCTTCGCAAAACGGGGGCTTACGGCGCCAGAAATACCGTCAACCACGCATAAAAAAACGGCACCTAAGTGCCGTTTTTTATGACCGTGAGATTAAATCGCCACCGGTGCTTTGATACCCGGGTGCGGGTCGTAACCTTCGATTTCAAAGTCATCAAAGCGGTAGTCGAAAATAGACTCCGGCTTACGTTTAATCACCAGCTTCGGCAGCGCACGCGGTTCGCGGGTCAGCTGCAGAGCGGTCTGTTCCATGTGGTTGCTGTACAGGTGGGTATCCCCGCCGGTCCAGACAAAGTCCCCCACTTCCAGGTCGCACTGCTGCGCCATCATATGCACCAGCAGCGCATAGCTGGCGATGTTGAACGGCAGGCCGAGGAACACGTCGCAGGAGCGCTGATAGAGCTGACAAGATAGCTTGCCGTCAGCCACGTAGAACTGGAAAAACGCATGGCACGGCGCCAGCGCCATCTTGTCCAGTTCACCGACGTTCCACGCGGAAACGATGATACGGCGTGAATCCGGATCGTTTTTCAGCTGGTTCATCACGGTGGTGATCTGGTCGATATGGCGGCCGTCCGGCGTTGGCCAGGCGCGCCACTGTTTGCCGTAGACCGGCCCCAGGTTGCCGTTCTCATCGGCCCATTCATCCCAGATGCTGACGTTGTTTTCGTGCAGGTAGGCAACGTTGGTGTCGCCCTGCAGGAACCACAGCAGTTCGTGGATGATGGAGCGCAGATGGCAGCGCTTGGTCGTCACCAGCGGGAAACCTTCTTGCAGGTTAAAGCGCATCTGGTGGCCGAAAATGGAGACGGTGCCGGTGCCGGTACGGTCGTTTTTCTGGGTGCCCTCATCGAGCACCTTCTGCATCAGTTCAAGATACTGTTTCATGCTTCCTCAGGAGATCTGTTGCTGCGGACGGCGAAACGCCCAGACCATCATAATGATACCCGCAAGCACCATCGGAATCGAAAGAATCTGCCCCATGCTGATGTACTGCACCCACTCGCCGGTGAACTGCGCGTCCGGCTGGCGGAAGAATTCAGAGATGATGCGGAACAGACCGTAGCCAATCAGGAACAGCCCGGAGACCGAGCCCGCCGGGCGCGGTTTACGGATAAAGAAGTTCAGGATCAGGAACAGCACCACGCCTTCCAGCGCCAGTTCATACAGCTGGGACGCATGGCGCGGCAGCGAGCCGTAGGTATCAAACAGCGTTTGCCATTCCGGGTGAGACGGCAGCAGTGCCAGGTCTTCCGCACGGGAGCCCGGGAATAGCATGGTGTAGTGGAAGCTCGGGTCGACGCGGCCCCACAGTTCGCCGTTGATAAAGTTCCCCAGACGACCGCAGCCCAGACCAAACGGAATCAGCGGCGCAATGAAGTCAGACACCTGGAAGAAGGTACGCTTGGTGCGTTTGGCGAAGATAATCATCACCACGATCACGCCAATCAGGCCGCCGTGGAAGGACATCCCACCGTCCCAGACGCGGAACAGATAGAGCGGGTCCTGCAGGAAGGAGTCGAAGTTGTAGAACATCACGTAGCCGATGCGCCCGCCGAGGAATACCCCGAGGAAGCCCGCATACAGCAGGTTTTCAACTTCGTTTTTGGTCCAGCCGCTGTTTGGGCGGTTCGCACGACGCGTCGCCAGCCACATGGCAAAGATAAAGCCCACAAGGTACATCATGCCGTACCAATGCAGGGAGACCGGTCCGATGGAGAAAATTACCGGATCAAAGTCCGGGAAACGCAGATAACCACTATTCATCTGTCACCACAAATGCTTGTTATTCCGCCGGAAGTGGACAGCGGTAGAGATGCGCGCCGGAAGCTTCAGGCGCTCCAAAGGTGCGAATGATAGCACAGGGGAGATGAGAGATGATGCGGAGAAGATGTAAAAGATATGTATAAACGGGGAGCATTGTGAGATCCCGGCGTCGCTGCGCTCGGCCGGGCTACGAGGTGGTGCAGAATGTATCCGGTCATACAGTAGCGCCATCCGGCAATGTGCGCCGGACTGCCTGATGGCGCTGCGCTTATCAGCGCCTACAGGCCGCCGCGAATCAGGCCACCCAGGCCACGACGTTCCATAAAGGCTGCCACCTGATGGCGCACTTCAGTCGCCATCTGCGCATCCAGGCTGCGACGTGCCAGGGTTTCGGCATCTTCGAGATCGATATTGCGCAGCAGATACTTCACGCGCGCCACCGAGCGGCCGTTCATCGACAGATGACGGAAGCCGAGGCCCACCAAAATAGTGACGCACATTGGGTCCCCCGCCATTTCGCCGCACAGGCGTAAATCAATGCCGTAGCGCTCCGCTTCCTGGACAATCATCGACAGCACCCGAATCATGCCGGGATGCAGGCTGTCATACATGCTGGCAACGCGCGTGTTGTTGCGGTCAACCGCGAGCACGTACTGGGTCAGGTCGTTGGTGCCCACCGAGATGAAATCGACGCGATTTGCCAGATTCGGCAGCATAAAGATCATCGACGGCACTTCCAGCATGATCCCGATACGTGGTTTTGGGATCGCATAGCCGATCATCTCTTCCACTTCGCGACCGGCGCGGTCAATCAGGCGACGTGCTTCATCCACCTCTTCAAGGTTGGTGATCATCGGCAGCAGAATGCTGAGATTGCCGGTTGCCGCATTGGCGCGCAGCATCGCACGCACCTGGATCAGGAAGATCTCTGGCTGATCGAGCGTGATGCGGATCCCGCGCCAGCCAAGGCATGGGTTCTCTTCGCTGATCGGCATATACGGCAGCTGTTTATCCGCGCCAACGTCAAGCGTACGCAGCGTCACCGGTTTGTCGTTGAACATCTGCAGCATGCCCTGATACTGCGCCACCTGTTCCTCTTCTGACGGGAAGCCGCTTTGCAGCATAAACGGAATTTCGGTGCGATAGAGGCCAATGCCATCGATGCGACGCCCCAGCTTCTGCTCATGTTCAGGGCTGAGGCCAGCGTTGAGCATCACCTTCACACGCTCGCCGCTTTTCAGCTCTGCCGGGCGTTCAACGTCCCCTTCCGCCAGGCGGCTAAGTTCGTTCTCTTCGCTGATAAGACGCTGGTATTCCTGCACCAGGATCGGTTCAGGATCGACCAGCAGTTCACCGCGATAGCCATCCACCACCAGCGTGCGTCCATGAAGGATCGCAGGCTGAATGTCTGCCCCCATCACCGTCGGAATGCCCAACGCACGCACCATGATCGCCGCATGGGAGTTGGCGGCACCGTCACGAACGACCACGCCCGCTAAACGATCCTGCGGCACTTCCGCAAGCGTCGCGGCAGAGAGTTCGTCAGCCACCAGCACAAACCGCGCGGGCCAGCCGTTCGCGCCCTGCGTGGTGTCATCAAGGTGGAACAGCAGACGCTGCCCGAGCGTACGCAGATCGCCCGCTCGCTCTTTCAGATAGCCGTCGCTCAGGGCGGCAAACTGTTCGGCGAACTTCTCGATAATTTTTTTCACCGCCCATTCGGCGACCGAGCCTTTATCGACTTCCGCGAACAGTTCGCGGCGCAGGCTGGCGTCAGAGAGCAGGTGTGAATAGAGGTCGAAAATCGCCGCCGTCTCTTTTTGCGCCCCGGCGGCATAGCGTTTGCTGTAGCGACGAAACTCGTTCGCCGCCTCTTCCAACGCGGCGGTTAAACGCTCGCGCTCAAGCGCGGTATCCAGCGATGACGCTTCATAAACCTGCTCCATCAATGGCAGGGTGGCGTCCATCCAGCCTTCGGCAATCGCCACGCCCGGCGAGGCGGGCAGCGCACGGATACGCGTCTGGCGGTACTGACCAAACAGCGCCGTCAGCTGAGATTGGGAGAGGATCGCCGCCATCTGAGTGGCGAGCGTCACCAGGAATGACTCTTCGCTTTCGTCGAACTGACGCAGTTCGCGCTGCTGCACCACCAGCACGCCCAGCAGTTGGCGGCGCTGAATAATCGGCACGCCAAGAAAGGCACGGAAGCGCTCTTCTTTTACTGAGGGGATGTATTTGTAGCTGGGGTGTTTTTGCGCGTCGGCAAGGTTTATGGGTTCAGCCAGTCGGCCAACCAGGCCAACGATGCCTTCATCAAAGGCGAGCGTGATGGTACGACCGCGTGGCTTCTTCAGCCCGCGGGTCGCCATCAGGTAAAAGCAGCGTCGATCGTTGTCGGCGAGATAGACCGAGCATACCTCCGTCTCCATCGCCTGGCAGACATCGGTAACCAGAATATCCAGCGCCTCGTTCAGGCGAGGCGCACTCGCGACCTTCTCAACAATTTCGCGCAAGCGAGTGAGCATAATATGCGTGGCTTAACCTCTTTTACGTCGATAAGCAGGCGCGCTTTGCGGCTTTGGCGCGCTCTCCGCAAGCGCCATCACTACACTGGCGAACTCTTTCATTACCCGGCGGTAGACGTCGCGTTTAAACGAGACGACCTGACGCACCGGATACCAGTAACTCACCCAGCGCCAGCCGTCGAACTCCGGCGTGCTGCTGGTCTGCATATTGATATCCGCGTCATTGCCGATCAACTGCAAGAGAAACCACTTTTGTTTCTGGCCGATACACACCGGCTTAGTGTCCCAACGCACCAAACGTTTTGGCAACTTGTAACGCAACCAGTTTCGGGTCGAAGCGAGGATCCGCACATCTTTACGGCTTAATCCAACTTCTTCGAACAGTTCCCGATACATCGCCTGTTCTGCTGTCTCACCAGGGTTTATGCCCCCTTGGGGAAATTGCCAGGAGTGCTGACCATAGCGTCGGGCCCACATTACCTGACCCTGACGATTGCAAATTACAATACCAACGTTCGGGCGGTAGCCATCGTCATCAATCACCGGACTACCTCAAAATAAGCTTCAATGTGAATGATTGTTTCACACTCGCTGGAAACGGTAAACCACTCTATTACGCCTCTACCAACGAATAACATTTGAATAACTCACAGTAATCATCAGAGTTATAAACAGAGAACCGCGCTGGTCAGCGATTTTATTCACTTTTTCTGTGGATAGAGTTGTGAAGAAGTAAGGAATTACCCAGGGAAAACCCAGAGTACTCTGAATAATCGCATGCAACTATCGTTCAGTAAAATGATATTTTTCATTATGTTATTATAGTTAATCCTGATGCATTAGCGCATAACGTGACGATCATCACATAGGCGATCCTTCGATTGATGAAAGATCGAACAACGTTGGTTTTATCCACAGATTGTGCAAACATCTTAGGCATCTTTTGTGCGAAAATTCGATTTTCGTCGCACGTCAAGGCTGTAAATTGAAACAGTAGTCAGGCTTTTCCCCAGTTATCCCACTTTTCTGTGGATAACATGGTGTAAGATCCTGTTCATTGTCAGTGACCAGATTTGGAAAACCTTTTTTCGCCTGATTTTTTTGCCTAATTTATACGTAAAAAAACGATGATAATCATCACCTTGGTATATTTACTCAGAAAAAGTTAAACTCTATCCACACCCGGTAAAACTGTCGTTCATTTTTTCACCAAAAGGCGTCTCATCATGTCCACCCTCGCACCGCTTCCCGAATCGCCTAAAACCCAGGCTGAGCTGCTTGCTCAGGCGCAGCGTCTGGCGGGTTATTCGTTGGGAGAGCTGGCGGCGATGGCCGGTATCGTGGCGCCGAAAGATTTAAAGCGCGATAAAGGCTGGATTGGCGTGCTGCTGGAGATCTGGCTGGGAGCAAGCGCCGGCAGCAAGCCCGAGCAGGATTTTGCCGCGTTGGGGGTGGAGCTGAAAACCATTCCGATCGATACGCAGGGCCGTCCGCTGGAGACCACCTTCGTCTGCGTCGCGCCGCTGACCGGCAACTCAGGCGTGACCTGGGAGAACAGCCACGTGCGCCATAAACTAAAACGCGTGCTGTGGATCCCGGTCGAAGGCGATCGCGCTATTCCGCTGGCCGAACGTCGGGTAGGCGCGCCGCTGCTATGGACGCCAAGCGCCGAGGAAGAGCATCAGCTGCAGATGGACTGGGAAGAGTTGATGGATCTGATCGTGCTCGGCCAGGTAGAACGCATTACCGCTCGTCACGGCGAGGTGCTCCAGCTCAGGCCGAAGGCCGCCAACAGTAAAGCGCTGACCGAAGCGATAGGCGCGCACGGAGAGCCGATAATGACGCTGCCGCGCGGTTTTTATCTCAAAAAGAACTTCACCGCCGCCCTGCTGGCACGCCACTTTATGTTACGCACTGATTAATTTTTTTGTCCTGCCGCGCTGCGGGCTTATACTCCTCCCTGCTGCACGCAGCATGCTCGCTGGTACGCCTTTACTTCTTCTCTGAGCGATAGCTTTCGTTTCATAGGATGAGCCGGTGCCAGCGGCAGTTGCGGGGAAGCACATCAACGTACATCGATTAACGCTTTTGTTCTATTTGGCAGGACTTATCTAATGTTATTTGCATGGATCACCGATCCCAATGCCTGGCTTGCGCTCGGCACGCTGACGATTCTGGAAATCGTCCTGGGCATCGACAATATTATTTTCCTCTCTCTGGTTGTGGCTAAGCTCCCTACCGCACAGCGGGCGCATGCTCGCCGTCTGGGGTTGATGGGGGCGATGGTGATGCGTCTGGCGCTGTTGGCCTCCATTGCCTGGGTGGTGAAGCTGACCCAGCCGCTGTTTACGCTGTTCGGCCAGGCCATTTCCATTCGCGATCTGATTTTACTGGTTGGCGGGCTGTTCCTTATCTGGAAAGCCAGTATGGAGATCCACGAGTCGATCGAAGGCGATGAAGAGAGCATGAAAACGAACGTCCATTCGTTTTTTGGCGCCATCGTGCAGATTATGATGCTGGATATCATCTTCAGCCTCGACTCTGTCATCACCGCCGTGGGCCTCTCTGACCATCTGTTCATTATGATGGCCGCCGTGGTGATTGCCGTGTGCGTGATGATGTTTGCCGCGCGCTCGATTGGCGAGTTCGTCGAGCGCCATCCGTCGGTGAAGATGCTGGCGCTGTCGTTCCTGATTCTGGTTGGCTTTACGCTGATCCTCGAGAGCTTCGATGTGCATGTGCCAAAAGGCTACATCTACTTTGCGATGTTCTTCTCTATGGCGGTCGAGAGCCTCAATCTGCTGCGAAGCAAGAAAAATCCCCTTTAATCGTTCATCAACAGCCCTCAATTGAGGGCTGCGTCCGGTTTTTTTAAGATTTTCCTGCTTTATGCTGTCCCTTGAGTCGGTTATTACTAGACTATTAAGAGTGCGGCGATGAAGGGGATAACGATGACAAAATGGGCAGTGTTGATTTCCGCAGTAGGTTTAGCTTTTGCAGTTTCCGGCTGTAGCAGCGATTACGTGATGGCTACCAAAGATGGTCGGATGATCCTGACTGACGGTAAACCGGAAGTCGATGACGACACCGGGCTTATCAGCTATGAAGATCAGCAAGGTAATAAAATGCAGATCAACCGCGACGACGTGTCGCAAATTATCAAACGATAATCAGAGAGGTCAGCCGCCTGCTGGCCTTTTTTCATTTTCTGCTTTCCCTTTTTCTCCCCCTCTGCCATTTTTATATTCCTTTGTCAGGACTCTCTCCTGACGCTGTTGATAAAAGGAAGCCGGCTTATGCAGTACCACCGTATCCCCCACAGCTCGCTTGAGATAAGCACCCTCGGGCTTGGCACTATGACGTTTGGTGAACAAAATAGCGAAGCCGACGCCCACGCACAGCTTGATTATGCCGTTAGTCAGGGCATCAATCTTATCGATGTCGCCGAGATGTACCCCGTTCCTCCGCGCCCGGAAACCCAAGGGCTGACCGAGACCTATGTCGGTAACTGGCTGGCGAAACATGGCAACCGCGAAAAGTTAGTGATCGCCTCGAAGGTGAGCGGCCCTTCGCGCAACAACGATAGCGGCATCCGCCCTAATCAGGCGCTGGACCGCAAAAACATTCGCGATGCGCTGCACAACTCGCTGACGCGCCTGCAGACCGATTATCTCGATCTCTACCAGGTGCACTGGCCGCAGCGCCCGACCAACTGCTTCGGTAAGCTGGGTTACACCTGGGCCGACTCCGCGCCGGTCGTGTCGCTGCTGGAGACGCTGGAAGCGCTTACCGAATATCAGCGCGCCGGGAAGATTCGCTATATCGGCGTATCCAACGAAACGGCGTTTGGCGTAATGCGCTACCTGCATCTGGCGGATAAACACGATCTGCCGCGCATCGTCACCATCCAGAACCCGTACAGCCTGGTGAACCGCAGCTACGAAGTGGCGCTGGCGGAAGTGAGCCAGTTTGAAGGCGTTGAGCTGCTGGCCTACTCCTGCCTGGCCTTCGGGACGCTCACCGGTAAGTACCTGAACGGTGCGAAGCCTGCGGGCGCACGTAATACGTTGTTCAGCCGCTTCACCCGCTACAGCGGTGAGCAGACGCAGAAGGCAGTGGCGGCATACGTTGATATCGCCAAACGTCATAACCTCGACCCGGCACAAATGGCGCTAGCGTTCGTTCGCCGTCAGCCGTTCGTTGCCAGCACGCTGTTAGGCGCGACGACGATGGAGCAGCTGAAAACTAACGTTGAAAGCCTGCATCTGGAGCTAAGCGCGGAAGTGTTGGCGGAGATTGAAGCGGTGCATCAGGTTTATACCTACCCGGCACCTTAAGATGTAGGCCGGATAAGGCGGTTACGCCGCCATCCGGCAAGGTGCCGCATCGTGCCGGATGGCGCTACGCTTATCCGGCCCACAATGAGCAGTCCCGGGGTCGCTTGCGCTCGCCCGGCTACCGGAACAAATGTAGCCCGGCCAAGCGAAGCGCCGCCGGGGTTACATCAACGGCGCTTACCCCATAGCCACAGCGCGAGAATCGCCAGCGCAAACAACACGCCAAAACCAATCCCCACGCCGACCACCGGAATATTCACCGCCACCGCCAGCGAATAGAGCCCCAGCATAATCAGCATGGCGCTGTTTTCACCGAGGTTTTGTACCGCTATCGCATTGCCCGAACCCACGGTGTGTTTGCCGCGATCCTGCAGTAGCGCATTGAGCGGCACCACAAAGAAACCGCCGCAGATACCGATGATAAACAGCAGTACGTACGCCGGCAGCAGCGCATGCTGGAAGGCAAAAATGGCGACAACCACGCCAATCAACACCCCGGCCGGCATACAGCGTGCCACGGTTTCAAGCGTCACCAGCTTTGCCGCCGCGCCCGCACCCACCACAATCCCGACAGCAACCATCGCATTCAGATAGGTTGGCGTCGCGTTATCGGTAATTCCCAATGCCACCGGCACCCACAGCACCAGCAGAAAACGCAGCGTCACCCCTGCGCCCCAGAACATGCTGGTGCCAAGCAGAGAAAAACGCGTTTCGCCGTTGTGCCACAGCACGTTGCAGGCGTTAAAGAAGCTGTGGGTCATTGGACGAAAACGCCAGGACTGGCCCGGACGCGCCGCAGGCAGTTTCGGAATAAAGAAGTTGGCCGCCACCGCGATGCCGTACACCACCGCGCAAAGTACCAGCGCCCCTACCACGCTCCAGTCGGCCACTACGCCACCGGCGACGGAGCCAATCAGAATGGCGGCGATGGTCGAGGCCTCCATTAAACCGTTGGCTTTCACCAGCTTATCGCCGGTAGTGATTTCACCGAGAATGCCGTACTTCGCCGGGGAGTATGAGGCCGCGCCAATGCCCACCAGCGTATAGCCGATAAACGGGTTCAGGCCCGCGCAAATTGTCGCCGCACCGACCAACTTCAGGCCGTTGGCAAACATCATCACCCGACCTTTGCCGAAGCTGTCCGCCACCTGGCCGACAAACGGGGCGAAGATGATGTAAGCGCCCACAAACACCATCTGCAGCACCGGCTGGCTCCACTCCGGGTAAAACTGCTGCTTCATCAACGCCAGCACGGCAAACAGCAGCGCGTTATCGCCGAACGCCGAAAAGAACTGGGCCACAATCACCGCCATCATACCTTTCGACAGCAGGGAATTGTTAGTGTGTACTGACTCACTCATTCGGATGTTCCGTCTCTGCGACCATGCTCTTAAGGGTGACGAAATCCGGTTTACCGCTGCCAAGCAGCGGCAGCTGTTTCAGCCAGCGAATATCTCGCGGCACCGCCAGCTCCGGTACGCCATGGGCCCGCGCATACTGCAGCAGCTTGTCGCGGGTGAGTTCATTATCGGTGGTAAACAGCACCAGCGCCTCGCCTTTGCTGGCGTCGGTTTTCACCGCGGTGGCATGCATTTTTTCAGGCGACACGCCCAGCGCTAACTGCTCAACGATTTCCAGCGAGACCATTTCGCCGGCAATTTTGGCAAAACGCTTCGCGCGGCCCTGAATTTGCACAAAGCCCTGCGCATCAAAGGCCACGATATCACCGGTGTCATACCAGCCGTTTTCCAGCTCGCCGTGCTGATTCTCAGCCGTAGGCACTTCAAGCACGCCCGGATTCTCAACGCGCAGATAGCCCGCCATGATATTCGGCCCCTTCAGCTGCAGGCGGCCGCCCTGTTCAATGCCCGGCACTTCCAGCAACCGTGCGTCCATGCCCGGCAGAATGCGCCCCACCGTACCCGGCTTCGCCGCCATCGGTACGTTGATGGAGACCACCGGCGCGCATTCGGTCACACCGTAACCTTCGAGAATGCGCAGGCCAAATTTGTCCTGCCACAGCTCTTTGGTGCTTTGTTGCAGCTTTTCCGCCCCCGCCACGACATAGCGTAGACGATAGAAATCGTACGGGTTGGCGAAGCGCGCGTAGTTGGCTAAGAAAGTGGAAGTTCCAAACAGCACGGTACAGTTGCGGTCATAGACCAACTCCGGCACCACGCGATAGTGCAGCGGGCTTGGGTAAAGGAACACTTCTGCGCCGGTCAACAGCGGTGTGAATAGCCCCACCGTCAGGCCGAAGGAGTGGAACAGCGGCAGCGCCGACATAAAGCGATCGTTGGCGGTGAAGTCAGCGATGGTTTTAATCTGCTCCACGTTCGCCAGGATACTTTTATGGCTATGCACCACCCCTTTCGGATGGCCTTCCGAGCCGGAGGTAAAGAGGATAATCGCCGGGTCTTCCGGCTTCTGCGCAACCTGCGCCAGGCGGGGCATCAGCACGCGGGAGAAGATCCACAGCTTGTCCGTCGTGGTCACATCGCCTTTTAAATCTTCGAGGAACACCCAGCGCACCTGGGTGAGCTGCTCGGTCAGATGCCAGAGTTTGCCTTTATCAAGGAAGGTTCGAGAGGTAAAGATGGTGCCGATCTGTGCGGCAGTAATGGCGCTGGTCAACCCTTTTACACCGGCAGTGTAGTTCATCATTGCCGGGATACGCCCACGGGCAATAGCGCCAAAAATCACCGCCGCGCTGATGCCCGCGTTCGGCAGCATCAGGCCAATCTTTTCACCTTTTTTGCTGTATTTTTCCAGAATACGCGCCACAAACAGCGTTTTGGTCAGCAGCTTGCGATAGCTATCCGGCTGGAAGTTGATGTCTTCCACACACGGTTTTTTCTCGCCATAGCGGTGCATGGCGGTCAGTAACGATTCATACAGGGTTTCACGCGGGCGAACCGCCATGCGCGCTTCCATCATAATCTGATGCAGCATTTCTCCGGCAATTTTGCGACGGTCGCGCGCGCGTGGCGCTTCCGGCATCGGCAGCGTGGTTGGCGGCAGCAGATGCAGCGAAATGCGCGGGAACAGGCGCTGCTTTACCAGCCCTTTCAGGCGGCTGAAGTAGGTCAACTCCGCGCCTTCAATGCGCAGCGGAATAATCGTCGCCCCGGACTTGGCCGCCACAAAGGCCGCGCCGTCGTAAATCTTCATCAACGAGCCGGATACCGAAATACGCCCTTCCGGGAATATCACCACCGGGCGACCCTGTTCAATCAGGCGCACCAGGTGCTTGATGGACATTGGCTTGGTCGGATCTAACGGGACGAAATCAATGATTGGCGTCAGCCAACGCATAAACCATTTTTGCGAAATTGAGGTATAGACGGCAAAAACCGGACGAACGGGGAGAAACAGCGCCAATAATATGCCATCGAGGAACGAGACGTGGTTCGGGGTAATCAGCACCTTCGGCTGGTTCAGCGCGTCGGTGTTTCCCGTCATCCTGACCCGAAAAAGCACCTTAAATAGCTGTCGGAAAAAACAGAGAAGCATACCAACTCCTTTTGCCATAGTTTTGTTCATGAAGGTTACACGAGAAAACTGAGGAAAAGCAGTCCGGGAAGGAAACAGGCAAAATAAATATCCTCCGGCATAGCCGGAGGTTTTTCTGATGCGCCTATAAGGCTCTCTTACCAGCCGCGCCCTAACAGGCGCATACGATCTGACAT
>NZ_JBKHUI010000014.1:0-153037 GCF_046569695.1 Kluyvera sp. 142486 | reverse complement strand
AGAGAATAATCACGTTGGGTGCGTTTGAACTCAGTCATCATCACGTTCTCCGGATTTAAGTCAGGAACGTGTCAACGCTATTCAGGACGGGTCAACGGATGTAAAAAAGCCTGCCAGGGTAACCTGGCAGGCTTTTTTGTAGGCCGGATAAGGCGGCAGCCGCCATCCGGCAATCACGATACTGTTACAGCGCCATATCGTGCTGCGGTGACGCCTTCTCTGGCTCTGCTGCCGGTTTCGCATGGGCGACTGGGGCGGCTGGCATCTGAATCACTGGTGGCTTGGTCAGTTCCAGCGTGGCAGCGGTGTCATCCCAAACCTGCTGGGTCAGCGCGACGTTGCCGTTCAGGTTCTGGCCAAAGCTCGGTACGATACCGCGAATTTTGCTCTGCCATTCCGGTGAGTTGAACTGCTCCGGGAACAGCTTTTTAATCACGTTCAGGGTGATTGGCGCAGCGGTAGAAGCGCCTGGAGATGCCCCCAGCAGCGCGGAGATGGTGCGCTGTTGGTCAACCACCACTTCGGTACCCAACTTCAGCACGCCGCCTTTATCCGCGTCTTTCTTGATGATCTGCACGCGCTGGCCTGCCTGAATCAGCTTCCAGTCCTCTTTACGCGCCTCTGGGTAGTACTCTTTCAGCGCGGCAAAGCGGTCGTCATCGCTCAGCATCACCTGGCTCACCAGGTATTTCACCAGGTCGAAGTTATCCAGACCTACGTGAGTCATCGGCATCACGTTGCTGGTTGTGGTGGTGCTCAGCAGGTCAAAGAACGAACCCTGCTTAAGGAACTTGGTGGAGAAGGTCGCGAACGGCCCAAACAGCACCACGCGTTTACCATCAATAAAGCGCGCATCGATATGCGGCACCGACATCGGTGGTGCGCCAACGGAAGCCTGACCGTAGACTTTTTCCATATGCTGACGCGTGACGTCCGGGTTTTCGGTCATCAGGAAGGAGCCGCCGACCGGGAAGCCCGCGTAATTATCTGCTTCCGGAATGCCGGTTTTCTGCAGCAGCTTCAGCGCCCCGCCGCCCGCACCGATAAAGACATATTTCGCGTCGATAGCGTGCTGCTTACCGCTGTTCACGTCTTCAATGGTGACGTGCCAGGAGTTATCGCCGTTGCGTTTGAATTCAGTGACTTCAGAGGAAGTTTGCAGCGAGAAGTGGTTGTTTTTTTGCAGGCTGCCAATCAGCTGACGGGTAATTTCACCGTAGTTAACGTCGGTGCCAACCGGTGTCCAGGTGGCAGCAACTTTTTGCTGCGGGTCACGACCGGCCATCACCAGCGGCGCCCACTGGGCAATTTGCTGATGATCGGTGGAGAATTTCATCCCCTGGAACAGAGTGGTTTTCTGCAGCGCATCGTAACGTTTACCAAGGTAATCCACGTTTTTATCGCCCCAGACGAAGCTCATGTGCGGCGTGGAGTTAATAAAGCTATGCGGGTTATTCAGAATGCCGCGCTTCACCTGTGAGGACCAGAACTGGCGGGAAATCATAAACTGTTCGTTAATTTCCAGCGCCTTGGTCACGTCGATGGTGCCGTCCGGGCGCTGCGGCGTGTAGTTCAGCTCCATATTGGCGGAGTGGCCGGTACCGGCGTTATTCCAGCCGTTAGAAGATTCCATCGCGACTTTATCGAGCTTCTCCACCATCACCTGTTTCCAGTCAGGCTGTAACTCCTGTAACCAGGTGCCCAGTGAGGCGCTCATGATCCCGCCGCCAATTAGCAGGACGTCGGTTTTTTCGGTGGTATCGGTATCTGCGTAAGCCGCTGAATTGACCAGCAGCGCGATGGTCGCCAGAGTAAATAATTTTTTATTAATAGCAGGCATAATGATGATATTCGCATAGCTAAATGTAATGTGTGCGCTAATAGTAGCGCACTTTTACATTATTTTAAAATACCACTCACTTTCCACTTAGAGTTATTAACAAATTACCCACTCCGCTTTTTTTAATTAAAAAAAGCATCCGCATTGTTTGCATGGAAATAAAATTTAAATAATTCCAGTTTAATTCAGTAATTAATGCAGCCCGAATTCCGCCATAAGCTGCTGGCGTAACAGAACAAAATCCGTGCTGCTGCGTTCACGCGGCCGCGGTAATGTCACCTCAATGGTACGAATCGGGTCGCCTTTAATTTTTGGCAAAATAATCACCCGATCGGCGAGGTAAATCGCCTCTTCCAGATCGTGCGTCACCAGCACCATCGTCATCTTTTCCGCATCGCGAATACGCGCCAGCTCTTCCTGCATGGTGATTTTGGTCATCGCATCCAGCGCTCCGAGCGGCTCATCCAGCAGCAGAATTTCCGGCTGAATGGTCAGCGCTCGGGCAATGCCGACACGCTGGGCCATGCCGCCGGAAAGCTGATTGGGCAGCGCCTGCTCGCAGTGGCTAAGCCCCACCAGCTCAATCGCCTCTTTCGCCCGCGCCCTGGCCTGCTTGCGCGGCACGCCCTGCACGTCGAGACTGAAGCTGACGTTTTCCAGCACCGTCAGCCACGGCAGCAGGCGCGGCTCCTGGAAAATGACTGCCCGCTCGCGGCTCATGCCGTGCACCGCCTGGCCGTCAATCACCACGTCGCCCGCATCCGGCGTTTCAAGCCCCGCCAGAATGCGCAGCAGCGTGGTTTTCCCGCAGCCGCTGGGCCCGACGATGGCAATGCTCTGCCCACTTTCAATCTGTAAATTGAGGTCGCGGAAGACATCGAACGGTTTCCCCTCAAGGGAAAAGATTTTGCGTAAGCGGCGAATCGAGATGTCGCCACGGGCGCTCTGGGTGGTTGATGTCATCATGCACCTTCCGTTTTCAGCAAAATATTTGACGCTTTAAGCTGGCCTTTTTTCAGCACGCCGTCGCGCTCAAGAATATCCAGCCAGAACTGCACATCATGAGGTTCCGACAGCCCACCTTTGCGGACACCGTAGCCGGTAAAGTACTGCGCCACGTCCGGGTTTTCACCGCGTTCTTTAAGGATTTTCGCCATGATTTCGCGCACCTGCGCCGGGTTGTCGCGGGCATAATCCAGCGCGCGAGCCGATTCAACCACGAAGATACGCGCCGCATCCGGATGCTGTTTGACGAAGTCGGAACGCAGCACCGTAAAGCCACCGGCAATCGGCCCCAGCACGTCCGCATCGTTGAAGATTGGGCGCAGGCCGCCGTGGCTGCGCGCGACGCCTTCAAAGGTGGTCTGCCAGTAGCCAAAGGCGGCAACGTCGACCTGACCCGAACGCAATGTCTGTTCAAGCTGCGGGCCCGGAACCGCGACCGGTTTGGCGGCGTTTTCCGGCAGGTTCGCCTGATGCAGCGCCTCACGCAGGGTGTAATCCAGATGCGCCCCCAGAGTGTTTACCGCTACGCTTTTTCCGACTAAATCTTTGATAGACTTAATCGGGCTATCCTCCTTCACGTAGAAGATAGATTTGGTGGTTTCGTTGATGCCGTTGGTCGGGTAAGCCGCCACAAAGTCGTTACCGTTGGCGATAGCATTAATCACCGCTGGCGTCGCCGCTGAGCCAACATCAATGCTGCCGGAAGCCAGAGCAAATAAAGACTCCGGGCCGCCGCTGGCGTAGCCGGCATTTTTAATCGACACGCCGGTGCCTTTAAAATATCCCAGCGCTTCCGCCAGTTCGTGAGCGGAAATACCGCCATAGCTCGCCATATAGCGCATCGTGACTTCATCCTGAGCACGAACCGACGCACTAACACCCAATAAGAAAAGCACCGCAACCCACGCAGAATAGAACTGTTTTTTCATTATAAAAATTCCTTTATGGCGATAAGTAAAAACGCAAAATAACGTGCAAAATTAACGGCTACGAATATTCCATCGACACAGGCGACGTTGCAGTACGACCAGAATCGCGTTCGCTAATAACCCGGCAAACGCCAGCAGAAATATCGCGGCAAACATCATGGGTATTTGGAAGTTATATTGCGCATTCATCACCCTAAAACCGATCCCCTGATTCGCCCCGATCATTTCGGCGGCAATCAACAGCAGCAGCGCGGTGGTGGCCGACAGGCGGAGGCCGATAAAAATGGAGGGAACGGAAGCAGGGACTATCACCCGGTAGAACAGCGTCAAGCGCCCGGCACCAAACGTGCGCGCCATCTCCAGCAGTTTGGTATCCACCTCTTTCACGCCGCTAATGGTCGACAGCAGAATCGGGAACAGCGCCGCCCAGAAAATCACGAACACTTTGGACGTTTCTCCGAGCCCGAGCAGCAGAATAAAGATCGGATACAGCGCCAGCGCCGAGGTTTGGCGGAACAGCTGTAGGATCGGGTCCAGTGCCTGCTCAAGCGGGCGAATCTGCCCCATAAACAGCCCCAGCGGGATGCCCACCACAATGGCGGCAGCGAAAGCCAGCCCGGCGCGCTGGAGGCTGATGGTGATGTCACCCAGCAGCGCGCCCTGAGTAATGCCGTTCCACAGGGCGACAAAGATTTTATCCAGCGGCGGGATGATCGCCGCGTTCAGCCAACCGGCGGTGCTGGCAATCTGCCAACCGGCGAAGAACAGCACCAGCAGGCCGTAGCGCGCAATCAGCGACAGGCTGCGCTGATACCATACCAGGTAAACAGGCTTAGTCTGTACGCGCGCCTTCAGACGAATTCGGGTCGTGGAATAGAACATTACGCCTCCTTAAGCCACTTTGCTGTTACGCACGGCGCTGTAGCGGTTGCTGGCAAACGGCAGCCCCAGATTTTCACGCAGCGTTTTGCCCTCGTACTGAGTACGGAACAGCCCGCGTTTTTGTAAAATCGGCACCACCAGCTCAATAAAGTCATCCAGGCCGCCCGGAAGCCACGGCGGCAGTACGTTGAAGCCGTCGGCGGCATCGTTTTCAAACCACTCCTGCAGCGTATCCGCCACCTGCTCGGCGCTGCCCACCACGGTGAAATGACCGCGAGCGGTCGCTACCCACTGGTAGAGCTGGCGAATAGTGAAGTTGTTTTCATCGGCAATCTGGCGAATCAGCTCGGGACGTGATTTCATCCCTTCGGTCACCGGCAGCGGCGGCAACGGACCATCCGGGTCGAATTTGCCGAGGTCGATACCGCCACCGGCCAGCCCGTTCAGCAGGGCGATACCGTCGGCTTCGACAATCAGCGAGGTCAGCTTGTGGTACTTCTCTTGCGCCTCTTCCTCGGTGCGGCCAATAAATGGCGCGACGCCTGGCATAATCAACACATGGTTCGGGTTACGGCCGACGGCGCGAGCGCGTGATTTAATATCGCGATAGAAATCCTGTGCGGTGTCGAGATGCTGATGCGAGGTAAAGATAACCTCGGCCGTCGCGGCCGCCAGCGCGCGACCGCTTTCAGATTGCCCCGCCTGCACAATCACCGGTTGACCCTGCGCCGAGCGCGGTACGTTCAGCGGCCCACGGACCTTAAAGAATTTGCCGACGTGGTCAGTGTTGTGCACCTTGCTGCGGTCAAAAAACTGGCCCGAGGCTTTGTCACGCAAAAATGCGTCGTCTTCGAAGCTATCCCACAGCTTTTTCACCACTTCGACGTGCTCTTTCGCCCGCTGATAGCGGTACTCATGGGGATGCTGGGTATCCAGATTAAAGTTGTGCGCCGCCGCTTCGGTGGCGGTTGTCACCACGTTCCAGCCAGCGCGTCCGCCGGAGATCAGGTCCAGCGAAGCAAACTTACGCGCCAGGTTATAGGGTTCTTCGTAGGTGGTGGAGGCGGTAGCGATAAAGCCGATGTTTTGCGTTAGCGGCGCCAGCGCCGAAAACAGGGTGACCGGCTCAAAGCCCGCCACTTTCGCGGTACCACCGTCGGTCACGCCGGAAGCGGGGATCGCCAGGCCGTCAGCCAGGAAGTAGGCATCAAACAGGCCGCGTTCGGCGGTCTGGGCAAGCTGCTTGTGGAATTCAAAGCTGGTCGCACCATCGGCGGGAGCCTCAGGGTGACGCCACGCCGCGATATGCTGACCGCCGCCGGGAAGGAAAGCCCCTAATTTGATCTGTCTGCTCATTCTGGTTTCTCCTGATTCGATGCCGAAAGTGGGCTGAAACCAAGATAGCCAGAATGCGCAGTCATTCTGAAATAACAAATATTGAGTTAGTTATTTACATTTTTGCAATAAAGCCAGTAAAGGCCTGTAGGCCGGATAAGCGCAGCGCCATCCGGCAGCGGTCGGCAGAGTGCCGGATGGCGCTGCGCTTATCCGGCCTACGCATCAGTTATCCTCTTTAGCTTCGATAACGACAGTTTCCGGGCGGCGATTTTCACGCAGCCAGGCAGGAAGCTCCGCCAGCTTTATCCCTTCCGGTACGATGCTGTACTTCAGGCAGGCCACCCGCTGAGAGCGATAAATACTGGTGTAGCCTGAAACCAGATAGGCCACCACGCAGGCCATGGCGGCATACACGCCGATATCCGCGCCGAACAGTTCAATCGCCATCAGCGTCGAGGCAATTGGCGTATTCGCCGCACCGGCAAAGACCGCCACAAATCCCAGCCCCGCCAGGAAAGCAAACGGCAGATGCAGCAGCGGTGCCAGCGCGTTACCCAGCGTAGCGCCGACGTAGAACAGCGGTGTCACCTCCCCGCCTTTAAACCCACTGCCGAGCGAAGCGACGGTAAAGACCAGCTTGCCAAGGAAATCCCACGGCGCCAGCGGATGCTGTAAGGCATCGACAATCACCGGAATACCGAGACCAATGTAGCGGTCGGCATGCAGCAGATAGACCGCCGCGGCCACCACCACCCCGCCGATAAACGGGCGCAGCGGTGCGTAGGCAATCCATTTCTTCATCATGCCCCCGATCAGATGAGTCGCGTCGGCAAAAACGCGCGCAGCCAGACCAAAGCAGCAGCCAGCAACGATAACCGCCGCCAGCGTCCAGGCCGATACCGCAGGGATAGATGACATCATGTAATGCGTATGGTGCACGCCCCACATCAGGCCGACCTGGTCTGCCACCACTGCGGCCACCAGGCAGGGGAAAATCGCGGTGTAGTGCATGCGCCCCATCGCCATCACCTCGAGGCCGAAAATCGCTCCGGCAAGCGGCGTACCGAATACGGAAGAAAAACCTGCGCTGACGCCCGCCATCAGCACCATGCGGCGCGCATCGTTATCCAGCCCTAGCAGCGGCGTGAACCGATCGGCAATCGAGGCACCCATTTGCACCGCCGTGCCTTCACGGCCAACCGACGCGCCAAACAGATGCGACACCACCGTGCCAATAAACACCAACGGTGCCATTCGCAGAGGAATGGTATTCGCCGGGCTGTGGACCTCTTCCAGAATCAGGTTGTTCCCCGCCTCTACCGAACGGCCGAGGCGCAGATAAATCCAGCCCACCACAAAACCAGCAAATGGCAGCAGCAGGATAAGCCAGTGATGATCAAGGCGCGTGGCGGTCGCCCAGTCGAGCGAAAAGAGAAATAAGGCGGATGCAGAGCCGACGAGTACGGCAATAATCACAGCGAGCAGCAGCCACTGTAGCAGGAAGAAAAGCGAATTTTTACGAGCGAAGTGTTCAGAGAGCATTGACGCATCCTCAGATGAATTAATCATCCTGGACGCAGTAGAGGTGTGCCTGTTCATTCCCGGTCCAGGAATATAAACAGGCATCATCAGCCACACGGCGGTTCAAGGGGGAATGCCATCCCCTATGAATGAATGTTAGCACACGAATCGTTTCAGCCAAATACTTTGTGGCCGGGATTATTTCAGCGTCTCCAGCGGGAAAGGCCGGTCCTGCACCACCGTTTTCATCACCAGCGTTGAGCGCAGATGCTGCACACCCGGCATCGCCGACAGCTTTTGATCGTAGAGCTTCTGGAACGAGGAGAGATCGCGCGTGACCACCTGCATCAGATAGTCCGGGTCGCCAAACAGCCGCTGGGCCATGACGATCTGCGGGATCTCTTCCACCGCCTCTTCAAACGCACTGACCGCCTTCCTGTCGCCCTCTTTCAGGGTCGCAAAGACCAGCGCGACGAAGTTAAAGCCCATTTTGCCGGGATCAAGGTTAGCGCGATAACCGGTAATCACCCCTTCCTGCTCCAGCGCCCGCAACCGCCGATGGCACGGCGACAGGCTCAGATTTACCCGTTCGGCAAGCTCAGTGATAGATAAACGGCCATCGGCCTGTAGCTGCGCAAGAATTTTTCGATCGATGCTGTCCATTTAGAATATTTTCTCTCTGAGACCGGGTTTTCAGCATAACATTGAAAGCCCATTGCGCGGCAATACCGATATTCTGTCCTGACATTCAGTGAGGGTTTTTGAGGTTAACGTGATGAGCAAGCGCGAGGCGATTCGAGTATGGAAATGAGTTTGGTAGCGGGATTCTGGCTGGTCTCCTTTTTGCTTATCATGACGCCGGGGGCTGATTGGGCCTACACCATCAGCGCCGGGATCCATGGGCGGAGCATCGTGCCTGCGGTGGCGGGACTGATGTCCGGCCATTTGCTGGCGACGATTATCGTGGTGGCGGGCGTCGGCGTACTCATTGCGGGGCATCCACTGGCGCTGTCGGTGATTACGCTGCTGGGGGCGTGCTATCTGCTATGGCTCGGCGTGTCGCTGTTACGTCACCCCGCAACGGTATCCAGCGCCACGCAGCAAAGCGGCGGCTGGAACCAGTGGGCGCTGAAAGGCATGTGCATCAGCGGCCTCAACCCAAAAGTCTTTCTGCTGTTTCTGGCGCTGCTACCGCAATTTACCGACCCGCACGGCCAGTGGTCGGTGGCAATGCAGATGTCGGCGCTCGGGGTAATGCATCTCATCACCTGCACGATTATCTATTTAATGGTGGGTTACGGTTCGCGTGCGCTGTTGGCAAGCCGTCCGCAGGCGGCGCGGGTTGTCAGCCGTTTTTCGGGTGGATTGATGGTGTTTATCGCCGTGGTGCTGCTGATCGAACAGCTTCGTTAGTGAAAGTGCGCCAGCTCACGCTGGCGCGGCATTTCAGGCGCGAATATCGTCATACTCGCGGGTGTTATCAAATTCATGTTTCGCAAACGGGCACAGCGGGATGATTTTGCGCTGTTCCTGACGCATCTTCTCCACCACCTTAGCCACCAACTGCTTGCCAACGCCCTGCCCCTTCAGGCTCGGGTCTACATCGGTGTGTTCAATGATGCTCAGATGCTCGCCGGTGGGAACAAAGACGATTTCCGCCACCTGATTACCGTCGCTGTCGTTAACGTAGAACTTGTTATGGCCTTCCAGAATGTCCATGTTTCCCTCTCTTAATCGTGATGACGGTATTTCAGCGCCCCGCTTGGGCAGGTGTCGATAACGCGCACCACCGTTTGCTCATCTACCTCATCCGGGATGATCCACGGTTTACGCTTCAGGTTAAACAGCTTGCTGCTCCCGCGCACGCAGTTCCCCGAGTGCTGGCACATCGCCGTGTTAAAGTAGACATCGATCTTCTCCCCGGTATAGACACGATAGCCTGCGTCCAGTAGTTCCTTATCCATGACATTGCCTCTATTTTTTTATATGGGTTCGAGACTAAGCATAGACCTGTCTGGGGGGGAGATTCATCACCTATTGTGAAAATCCGCAGCGAGATAGTTTTCATCCGTGGCAGTGAGAGATGTATCGCGCAGATGAAAAAGTGTGGAAAATAGCCGATGGTATCTGCCCGATAATAAAGAATGTGTATTTACAGATGTTCCAGGATGGAAAAAGAAAGCATGCAGCCCCGACAATGATGTCGGGGCTATTGCTATATCAGAATATATTAGAAGGAATATGCCACGCCGACACGGAAACGGGTCTGGCGATCATCACGGTCGTTCACGCCAACGTTGCCCACTTCACCGTATGGGGCCCAATTTTTATCAATTTTGTACGCCACTTTGACATTATATTCCTGGGAATACGGTTTGTTGTTGTTACGTGGAGTCCCTTCGGTGCTGCGTGCGTATACATAGTTCAGCTCGGTACGCCAGTCGCCGAACACATAGCCAGCCCATGCATCGCCACGGTTGACTTTATCGTCATTTTTGTTGGCGTTTGACGGGTAGCGAGTGTAGTCATAACGGTAACGGGCTGCGACGTAAAAGCCATTGTCGAAGCTGTACTGCACGCGCAGGTTTGGCTTGTAAATGGAGCGGCTGTCGTTACTTTCGATATTAAAGCCAGGTTGAACAGAGAAGTTTTTATTGAATTTATATTGATAGCTAATCGATTCTTCATGGCCGTTACCGATAAAATCGGAGAATGGTTGGTCGGTATTGTCGCCACCTGATTTCCATTTTGCTTCTACCGAGAAGCCAAAGCCATTTGCAAAGCGGTGAGAAACGGAAACACGATCCGCGTTGGTTTTATCGGTTTTACCACCATCAATGAATTCATGACGGAGATCGACAGTGACTGCAGATGCTGCGAAAGAGGCGCCACACAAAGCTATCATGACCAGAGATTTCTTAAACATGCAATAACCCTCAATTGAAATTACGTTTCATTTTTATGGAATTACATTTTATTTTTTTAGGAAGTTTATTTTAGTGATCAAGATCGTAAAGATTTATTTCATGAATGTATGGATAACAAGGACGTGACGGGCCTCAAGTAAATAGCGATTGACTAACCCAAAATAGCGCTACAGATCACACCAAAGATTAACTTACATTAAATTTACATATCTTTATACTTAAAATTTAGTTATTAAATTCAGCAAGATACAAAATTAATCACTTCCGTTATTTATTTATCTTTAATAGTTTTAACGACCAACAATATAAACACCAAGCATTAACGCCATAACTCGTTACATATATCCCTATTCATCATCTTATTTCATGATACAAACTAGCCATTTTTTGTAGTTTATTTAACGGCCTTATAGACAGGAATAAGCGGTTGCGCTCAACGCTTCGGCGCAATATACACGCCTCTGGCTCTTGTTAGAAAACGCCGCTTGTGCATCACGAGATAGTTTTTCTTTAGTGGTAAGCGATATCTTCTGATTCGTCACGCTCACCCCTCGCTGTCATCATGCCCCCACAGCACACGGCATGCCGCCGTGGAAATGAACATCACCATCGAGGTCAGCAATGAGCGCATTATTCTCCGGTAAAAAATTGTTAGTGGTTGGCGGTACCAGCGGTATGGGTTTTGAAACTGCAAAACGGGTACTGAAAAATGGCGGCAGCGTGGTTCTGGTGGGCAACCGCCAGGATAAAGCCGAGCAGGCACGCCTAGCGCTGATGGCCGACGGCCCGGTTTCCATCATCATTGCCGACCTGATGAAAGAAGAGGGCATGCAGCACGTTATCAACACTATTAACGCAGAACACCAGGACATCAGTCTGCTGGTCAACGCCGCCGGGGTATTCTTCCCGAAAGCGTTCACCGAGCACGAGATGGCGGACTACGACATGTATATGAGCATCAACCGTGCCACCTTCTTTATTACTCGTGACGTAGTGCGCAATATGGTGAATGCAGGTATTCAGGGCGCCATCGTCAATATTGGTTCGATGTGGGCGCAGCAGGCCATTGGCGCAACGCCATCCTCTGCCTACTCCATGGCGAAAGCGGGTCTGCACGCGCTGACCAAAAACCTGGCCATTGAGTTGGGGGGTAAAGGGATCCGCGTGAACGCCGTTTCTCCGGCGGTGGTGCACACTCCAATCTACGAAGGCTTTATCCCGAAAGAAGAGGTCGGTGCAGTGATGAACAGCTTTGACAACTTCCACCCAATTGGCCGCGTCGGTACACCTGCCGATGTCGCTGAAGCCGTCTCCTTCCTGCTGTCTGATAAAGCTGGCTGGGTCACTGGCGCTATCTGGGACGTTGACGGTGGCGTGATGGCGGGTCGTAACGCCTGATTTCAGGCATGGAAATACATCCTGGAAGTAATGAAGTCTGATAGTCGCGCTCGCTGACGACAAGCGAGCGCTTTTTGCATCAGGCAACCATCGGCACGTCATCCAGACCCTGATAAACAGCCAATCCCAATTTATTGGCAATACGAACATCATTATCTGCTCCCGTTGACTCACCTTGCAGACGGAGCACCGCATCACAGCGCGTCAGCAGTCGATGTGCCACCGGATAGAGGTACGCTTCGCTGATAGGGTCGCCCACCTTTTTTGAGCCTGCGGCAGTGGCCAGCGGGAAAGCCAACCATTCACCTATCACCGGAATATGCCCTTTGTCATAAACTGCCAGTGCCGCTTTTTCCATTCTCGCCAGGTTTTCATGCATCAGCCGTTCATCACCGTTGGTTCCGCTACGCACAGGGCCGGCTATCAGTACGATCATACTTTTCATGTCAGTGCTCCAGATGGGTTGTTGTTTTTAATAGCAGGTAATGGCAAACAACCTATCATGCAAAATCATGCACAAACAAGATAAATCGTGCATTCAATGAATGATACTAATCTGCGTAACGCATATTTTGGCTGGAAAAGATGGTAAACGTTAAAAATCGTGCATGGTAAATGCGGCTTTACCATCAAGAGGGGATAGCAAGGAATTTCACAGAAGCATCGGGCAATATTGGGTTACAGTTACAACATGAATCCGTTAGGTAGCTTAGTCTTTGAGATATGATTCTGGTCAGAAATAACAGAGGGAAGAAAAACGTGGAGCGGGCGAAGGGAATCGAACCCTCGTATAGAGCTTGGGAAGCTCTCGTTCTACCATTGAACTACGCCCGCAAAGGTGTGCGAGGAGCATTATAAACGTTACTCCTCGCCTGGCAAGCCTTTAGGCCGCTAAGTGATGACAAAATAACCGCTTAGCACTTCGGTTTGCTGCCCTGCGGCGGCAAATAGCGCAGCGGGTCGATGGCCGTGGCGCGATAGCGAATCTGGAAGTGCAGCCTTACCGAGTCGGCGTCTGAATTGCCCATAGTGGCTATCTGCTGGCCAATTTTCACGTTTTGACCGTTGTTAACCATCAGCTTATCGTTATGTGCGTAGGCGGTAATGTAATCTTCATCATGCTTAATCATCACCAGGTTGCCGTAGCCGCGCAGCTGGTTGCCGACGTAAACCACTTTCCCTGCCGCCGCCGCGTAGACCGGTTGACCACGGCTGCCTGCAATATCAATGCCCTTATTACCGCCTTCCGAGGTGGAGTAACGCATCACCACCTTACCGGTAGCCGGCCAGCGCCAGCAGCGTTGGCCCACAGCCGGCCATGAGGACTGCGGAACGGCGGAAGACGGTGTGACTTTCGCCGTTTGCGTCGCGCTGGATTTTTTACCACCGGAAGATTTTGCCGAGCCGTTCACCCTCAGCTTCTGGCCGACGTTGATATTATACGGCGGTGAGATGCCGTTAAGACGAGCCAGTTCCCCGACGCTGGTGCCCGTCATCCGCGAAATGCGAGACAGCGTGTCACCTCGCTTGACGGTGTAAACCGAGCCGCTGTAGCTGCCTTCCGAATTGGATGATTTTCCAGCACAGCCAGACAGCGCAAGCCCGATAATCAGGCACATTAACAGACGTATTGGGGAAGAGAGTTGGCGTCCTGCTCGCAAAACGAATCCTCAGGTCATAAACGTTCGGGTGGCCTATAATAGCAGGCTCACGCTGGATACCAAACCATCAACCCTGAGTGTTAAGGGGAAACGGGTAGCCTTCCGCCACCAGCTCCATCACCTGCGGGCACCAGTTTACCGCCGGGATTTTCACCATTGCCGGGTAGAAAATCTGTGGTGAGGGGAACACATCCACGACATAACAGTTCTTAAGTTTTTCAGCGCAGACCTCAGACGACGGCAGCAGCGTCGCGGCAGCAAGCCCCGACTCCAGCCAGTCGATGATCACCCCCGGTTGGGTAATATGCATAATTACCTTAGGGTTCACGCCTGCTTTGCGGAACAGGTCGATCAGCATCTCGTAGGTGCCGGAATCTTTCGCCCGATGCAGCAGTACCAGCGGTAACGCCCCCAGTGCAGTGTAATCAAATGGATTATCAGGCGGCTCTGGCAGACATGTTTTATTGACAACCGCCACCAGCTTCACCGGGTCGAACGACACGTAGTCGAACCCTTCGCTGCGATAAGGACGCTGAATAAAGGCCAGATCGATGGCCCCTTCATTGAGCAGCATCTCCAGATGGCTGGAATCGGTCACCGAGATATTAATTTCGATTTCAGGGTGGCGCTGATAAAGCGCCAGCAGCAGCGGCTTGAAATAGGACTGGAACAGATGGCTCATCCCAAAACGCAGCTGAAGCCGGTCTTTCTGTGCGATCTCCATCGTTTCTCTGGCGGTGTCTTCCACCTGACGCAAAATCTCGCAGGCTTTTCGATAGAGAAAAAAGCCCGCTTCGGTCGGCTCGATGCGGTTACCGTGGCGTAAAAACAGCGGCGTTTGCAGTTCGTCTTCCAGCTCCTGGATACGCTTGCTCAGCGGCGGCTGCGCCATGTTCAGCACCTTTGCCGCCTGGCTTATCGACCCCTGCTCTACCACTCGGCAAAAATACCGTAATCGCTTTAAATCCATGCCGTCCCCGCTGTATATCCGCTTTGCTATAGTTTACGCACGAAGCCTGTTGTTGTAGCCACATCTTTTTGATCTTGCCTGACCAAGCGAAACGGTATTTGCCCCTTATTTCCGTAAGGAATAGGGTTAGCGCAGACATTATTTCCGATTATCAACAGGAACAAACCGTGAAAAATACAACAACCGTTCGCGACCTACGCTCCGCGCTAGCATTGCTGAAAACGCTGCCGGGCGAATATGTTGAAACCGATACCGAAGTGACCCGCATGCGGAGCTGTCCGGCGTATACCGTTACGTTGGGGCCGGCGGCACCTGCCAGCGCCCAACTCGCAAAAATGGCCCGGTGATGGTGTTCAACAAGATCAAAGGCTTTAACGATATCAGCGTGGCGATTGGCATCAACGGTTCCCGTAAACGCGTCAGCCACTTCCTGGACTGCCCGCCAGAAAAACTGGGCCACTTGCTGAAAGACTCCGTACAGAGCCCTATTCCACCGGTTCTGACTAACGAAAAAGCCGTGGCTCAGGAAGTTGTCCATCTGGCAACCGACGCCGATTTTGACCTACGCAAACTGCTGCCAGCGCCAACCAATACCGAAGAGGATGCGGGCCCGTACATCACCATGGGTCTGTGCTATGCCTCCGACCCGGAAACCCACGAGTCTGACATCACCATTCACCGCCTGTGCGTCCAGAGCCGCGATGAGCTCTCTATGTGGCTGACGCCAGGGCGTCACATTGATGCTTTCCGCATGAAGGCAGAAGAGATGGGCCAGCCGCTGCCGATTTCCATCAGCATCGGCGTTGACCCGGCGATTGAGATTGCCGCCTGCTTCGAGCCACCAACTACCCCGCTCGGTTTTGATGAACTGAGTATCGCCGGTTCTCTGCGCGGCCAGGCCGTCGAGCTGGTGAAGTGCCTGACTATTAATGAAAAAGCCATCGCCCACGCCGAAATCATCATCGAAGGCGAGCTGCTGCCAAACGTGCGCGTTCGTGAAGACCAGAACACCAACACTGGCCGCGCCATGCCAGAGTTCCCTGGCTATACCGGTGAATCGAAAGACGCGCTGCCGGTGATTAAAGTGAAAGCCGTGACCCATCGCCACAACCCTATCTGGCGCACCACCGTAGGGCCAGGCGAGGAACACGTCAACATGGCGGGTATCCCGACCGAAGCAAGCATTCTGGATATGGTTGGCCGCGCGATGCCGGGCAAACTGCTGAACGTCTTCGCGCACTCCGCGGGCGGCGGCAAACTGCTGGCGGTCATGCAGTTCAAAAAATTCTCTCCGGCAGACGAAGGTCGCCAGCGCCAGGCGGCACTGTTGGCGTTCTCAGCCTTCCCGGAACTGAAGCATGTGATTCTGGTCGATGAAGACGTGGATATCTTCGACAGCGACGACGTGCTGTGGGCGATGCAAACCCGCTATCAGGGCGATGTCGATACCATCACCATCCCCGGCGTGCGCTGCCACCCGCTGGACCCATCCCAGGTGCCGGAGTACAGCCCAAGCATTCTCCAGCAGGGGATGTCGTGCAAAACCATCTTCGATTGCACCGTGCCGTTCCACCTGAAGCATCATTTTGAGCGTTCTAAATTCAAAGAAGTGGACGTAAAACGCTTTCTGCCGGACTTCGAGTAAGAGGAATAGACAATGACACCACGCATCATCATCGGCATCAGCGGCGCATCCGGCTTTCAATATGGCGTTAAGGCGCTGGAACTCCTGCAGCCTCTTCCGCTGGAGGTTCATCTGGTCGTCTCAAAAGGCGCAGAAAAAACCTGTGAACTGGAAACGGATTTCCGTCTGGATGAGGTGATGGCGATGGCTGACGTTGTCCACCCGATTGGCAATCTGGGTGCCGCCATCTCCAGCGGTTCGTTTAAAACGCTGGGGATGCTGGTTGCCCCCTGTTCCATGAGAACGCTGGGCGCGATTGCACATTGTCTTACCGATAACCTGCTGACTCGGGCTGCGGACGTGGTGCTCAAAGAGCGCCGCCGTCTGGTGCTGCTGGCTCGTGAAACGCCGCTCAACCTCGGCCATATTCGCAATATGGCCGCCGTGACTGAAATGGGCGGGATTATCTTCCCGCCGGTTCCGGCCCTCTATCAACGTCCACAAACGGCGGACGACATTATTACGCACAGCGTGAATCGCGCGCTGGACCTGTTCGACATCAACGTGGACAACATTCCACGCTGGGGCGAAGGATCTCTGCGCCACGACGGCTAGTGCGGCCAAGGAAAATGTTCTTATGTTAATCGGTCCTTATGTAAACGGATCTGCCGTGATTATCGGCGGACTGGTCGGCGCGCTTGCCGGGGGAAAACTCCCGGACCGCGTGAAAACGGCGCTGCCAATGACCTTCGGGCTGTGCTCGGTAGGCCTGGGGATTACGCTGGTACTGAAGGTGAAATATATGCCTGCGGTGGTGCTGGCAATGATTGTCGGCGCGCTGATTGGCGAACTGCTGCATCTGGAAAGCGGTATTGGCAAAGCGGCTGGTTCTACCCGCGGCCTTATCAATAAAGTCTTTCCACCGGTGCAGGGGTTAAGCCACGAAGAGTTCACCGAGAAGTTTGTGGCGATTCTGGTGCTGTTCTGCGCCAGCGGCACGGGCGTGTTTGGGGCGATGACGGAAGGGATGAGCGGCGATCCGTCGATTCTGTACATCAAAACTATTCTGGATCTGTTCACCGCCGGGATTTTCGCCACCCTGCTTGGCTTTGCGGTGATGACGATTGCCATTCCACAACTGGTGATTCAGCTGGCGCTGGCGATGCTGGCGGTATTCCTGATGCCAATGATCACCCCATCGATGATGGCGGACTTCTCCTGTGCCGGTGGGCTGCTGATGGTCGCGACTGGGTTGCGTATCTGTAACATCAAACTTTTCCCGGTTGCCAACATGTTGCCAGGGCTTGTTTTGGTAATGCCTTTCTCCCATTTATGGGCTACGCTGGTTGCCTGAGTATATGACCCGGCGGGTTTATGCCGGGTCATCATTCACTTTCAGGAGTCGTCATGACAGGCGAACACGTCATTTTGCTCGATGAGCACGATAAACCTTCCGGTATTCTGGAAAAGTACGCCGCTCACACCCTCTCCACTCCCCTGCATCTCGCTTTCTCTTGCTGGTTGTTCAACGACCGCGGTCAGTTTCTGGTCACGCGTCGCTCATTAAGCAAGGTCGCCTGGCCTGGCGTGTGGACCAACTCGGTGTGCGGCCATCCGCAGCAGGGCGAAACCTTTGAACAGGCCATTATCCGTCGCTGTCGGTTTGAAGTTGGCGCAGATATCAGCAACATCACCCCGATAGCTCCTGATTTCCGCTACCGCGCCGTGGCGCCAAACGGCATTGTGGAAAACGAAGTGTGCCCGGTCTATGCCGCGCAGGTGGCGAGTGAGCTGCGGATAAATCGCGACGAAGTGATGGATTACCAATGGTGCGAACTTGAGAACATTTTACAGGGATTGCGCGCAACCCCTTGGGCATTCAGCCCCTGGATGGTCAAACTATCATCTCAGGATGCTGCACGCACTGCATTACTGAACTACTGTCGCCAATAATAAAACTAAGCGCGTATCAAAATAATTGATAAGCGCTTATCAAAGATATGCTGATAAATATTTATAGCTTCCGATTTATTCACCGACATCTTACTTATACCTCCACCTTATCAAACTTCATCTTACTCTGCATAAAATCAATCATACCTATTATGTGTAAATAATAGAATTGAGACCCCACGCGATTTTCCACTCCAATATGATATATAAAATCATACCAACAGTTAAAAACTATTACTCATAACCTAAAAGCAAATCCAGTACAAAGACATTTGTAAAAACAATAGTATTTCACCCATAAATTAAGGCCGCCATAAATAACGTATTTAATATATTTATTTAATCAATGTAAACAGGACACCGGAGGTCTGATGAAGAAATCACTGCCCTACAAGCCATTGCTGCTCACATTAGTCGCACTCAGTCTGGCAGTGCTTCCTGCACAGGCCGGAAAAGGACGCTGGCAACAGCATACCGGCAAGGGATACCTGATGTGCGATGCCATGTTCAAAGAGCTAAAACACCATGATTTTTCAAGGACAAAATCTGAAAACGCATGCGCCATTTACCAGGTACTCCCGCAGGCAAAATCATTCCGACGGCCGGAATGGAAAAAACTGGACCCGAACCAATACCGGCCGCTTCTGCGCCGCATCTTTGCCAGAGACTACTATCGGATTGATTTACCAGAAAAAGATCGAGGGATGTTACAACTTTTCGATGATGACCTGTATCAGCCAGATAGTGTTTTGGACTCACTGACTGCTGCGCAAAAGGATGCTATTGAGAAAAAAATTGATAGTTTTATCGCCAACGGAAGATATCTGCAGGTCTGGAGCATGCCCCTCCCCACCTGGCTTGAAGAGGAGGCTAAACGCCTTGATATATCCACCGCCCCATTAACCTTTGTGCAATACGCTGGCCCAATTCCTGAACCCGTGAAGAGCATAATTAAGGACGAATGTAAAAGCCTCAGGCTGCCCATGCCCGACATTCTGGCACAAGGACTTATCCTTGTTAATGACAGCCTGACAGGGCTTGAACCGAGAGCCATATTTCCCGAAAACAAGCAGCACACGCTTCTTTCAGGTGCCATTCGACAGGCCGCCTGGAATTCAGATATCTATTTATATAAAGGCACACCTTATTTTATCGATAACATAGAAATAAGTACTTATAGCTTCAAATACAGGAAATGGTCGTTTAACCCAGACGCCAATTGTGAAATCTTCTATAACCATGGAATTAAATAATATAAGGAATTATTTATTATGACACTTAAATGGCATTCCATTAATAATTTTACTGATACTCTCTATATTATGCCATTTGCACACAAAGAAAAAAATGAAATAGTATTTTCACCCGTAAATTAAGGTCCTCATAAATAACGTATTTAATATATTTATTTAATCAATGTAAACAGGACACCGGAGGTCTGATGAAGAAATCACTGCCCTACAAGCCATTGCTGCTCACATTAGTCGCACTCAGTCTGGCAGTGCTTCCTGCACAGGCCGGAAAAGGACGCTGGCAACAGCATACCGGCAAGGGATACCTGATGTGCGATGCCATGTTCAAAGAGCTAAAACGCCATGATTTTTCAAGGACAAAATCTGAAAACGCATGCGCCATTTACCAGGTACTCCCGCAGGCAAAATCATTCCGACGGCCGGAATGGAAAAAACTGGACCCAAACCAATACCGGCCGCTTCTGCGCCGCATCTTTGCCAGAGACTACTATCGGCTTGATTTGCCAGAAAAAGATCGAGGGATGTTACAACTGTTCGATAATGACCTGTATCAGCCAGATAGTGTTTTGGACTCACTGACTGCTGAGCAAAAAGACAATATTGAGAAAAAAATTGATGGTTTTATCGCCAACGGAAGATATCTGCAGGTCTGGAGCATGCCCCTCCCCGCCTGGCTTGAAGAGGAGGCTAAACGCCTTGATATATCCACCGCTCCATTAACCTTTGTGCAATACGCGGGCCCATTTCCAGAACCCGTGAAGAGCATAATTAAGGACGAATGTAAAAGCCTCAGGCTGCCCATGCCCGACATTCTGGCGCAAGGACTTATCCTTGTTAACGACAGCCTGACAGGGCTTGAACAAAGAGCCATACTTCCCGAAAACAAGCAGCACACGCTTCTTTCAGGTGCCATTCGACAGGCTGCCTGGAAGTCAGATATCTATTTATATAAAGGCACACCTTATTTTATCGATAACATAGTAATGAGTACTTATAGCTTCAAATACAGAAAATGGTCGTTTAATCCAAATAGCAGTTGTGACATTTTTTATAACCATGGAATTAAATAATATAAGGAATTATTTATTATGACACTTAAATGGCATTCCATTAATAATTTTACTGATACTCTCTATACTATGCTCTTTGCACTAGAGACTACAAGTGAAGAAGACCGTCTTAAAAGTCTTGAGTTAAGTGACGTAAACGGCAATCCGACCATTGGTGTCGGTTTCGATCTTTATGCTGGAGGGGACACTGTAAGACGTACTGTTTTGAAAGAAATGGGGTTAGTATGGACGCAACAGAACCAAAATTCAGTTCCGTTAACCACATCACAAAATTTCGAAAATGATTATATTTCACGGCTATCTGAATTAATGAGCACTCGTATTACAAGTGTAGCAAGATATAATTCTATTTTACAAGAACGCCGTGACAACACTAATCAAAACTACGCAAATGATATCCCCGTCGCAGGGCGTCGTACCCAATTTAAATTTTATAGCGAGGATGAATCAAAGAAAGCCTTCAGTTCACTGTGGGAAAGTGTTTATAGTGGCCGATTGAGAGAGATAATTAATATCGATGACAAAAAATTTGCAAACTCCAAAGAACAACTGGTCCTTGCCAGCTGCGTATGGGGGAATTCAGGTCTCGTTGGCCCTCTCCTGAGAGAAGCAATTAATACCGGCAACCGCGCTGCCGCCTGGTATGAAATTCGTTACAATTCAAACGCCCCCAAACAGACAGTTCGCCCCGGAATTGCTAAACGTCGATTTATGGAGTCACAAATATTTGGCCTCTACGATGATCCGAAAAAGGTCACTATGGCAGAAGCGGAAAATATTTTCAGAACCCTTCAGAAGAACAGAGAAAAAATTCTGAGTTATGAAACTGAATTTGGCCATGCGCCGGATATTACTACGCCAACGCAAAATAAAATCGCCGCTGCAAACAATGATTACAAGGATATCTTATATTTAGCACAAAATGTTTCAGGAGAGGAAGTCAGTGAACTTACTGAGATACTTATTCCCGCCCGAAATGAATTCATTGAGTCGCTAAAAAAACTCGGCTGTCCGGATGTTGATAAATGGTTTAAAGGTAGTGAATTAATACCCACAAACATTTATTTCGCTAGTGACAATACCAACCAGGTTATCAATAGCAGTAAATATCAGAAAGAAAAATTTGTAAGTGGCGTAGCAGATTTGATGATGGGCGGCGGCGGGAATGATAGCATTTCAAGCTCCGCAGGTAACGATGTACTGATGGGCGAAAGCGGTAATGATAGGCTGTCAGCAGGGGATGGAGCCGATGTACTCTACGGCGGTATGGGCAGCGACACATTATATGGCGGTAAAGGAGAAGATATTCTTTATGCCAGAGGCGGTTTCCCGTTAGATAATCTCATGCTAGATAATAAAAATACCGACACGCTTTATGGTGGCGCCGGTAACGATATTCTGTATGGTGATGACGGTAATGACTATCTCAATGGCGGTGATCTAAATTCACCATTTGATGGTAGTGCCGACAAACTCTACGGTGGCGGAGGGTTCAACACTTTTGTCGTTGATAGTTCTGATACCATTTACCTTACCGGAAAAGATGATATTAATGGTGCTGTTTTCTTATCTGACAGTAAAAATAAACATGTGAAGTTAGAATACGCCATACGTTATAGCGAAGATCCGGAAGATACTTACACTGATGCTAATGACAATAAATACACCTTTGACGGAGATACACTCGTCGTCAATGACGGCCTCAGGATCGTAGATTTTAAAAAATGGGCAAAGGTAGAGAACGATGAGCCAGAAAATGAAATTTGGTCAGCATTGGGTATACTCCTCCGAAAAGACGATGACCTCGATGAATCGTTGAATGGTGATATTTATGCGAATACCTTAGCTGGCGGTAGGGGTAACGACACTCTATATGGCTATGATGGTTACGATACCTATATATTCAATGCGGGAGATGGCTCAGATATGATTAATGATTATGCCACGATCGTCTTAGATATAAGGTATGAAGACTTTGAAAGTCATCGACGATCGCTAACACAACTAGCAGGCAATGACACACTCCGTTTCGGGAAAGGTATATCTCCTAAGCAGACTATCCTCACTCAGGATACCTATGATTTAGTAATCACCTTTCAGAACAGTACTGACAGCGTGTCGATAATGGGTTATTTCAACCCAATCACAGAGGAAAGAGTTGTTGAAAACCTGATTTTCGACGACGGCACCAAATGGAACAAATCTGATATAGAATCCAGAGTGCTGAAATCTTGATTGTATAGCTAGGTGGAAGCAGCAGAAAAAGCCATCCTCCAGCGCGGCGACAAATAACGACTAATAAAAAACCCCGGCACATGGCCGGGGTTTGTTTTATCTCACGCTATCGCGATTATTTCACCGGACGCATTGCCGGGAACAGAATCACGTCACGGATGGTGTGGCTGTTGGTGAACAGCATAACCATACGGTCGATACCGATACCCAGACCTGCGGTCGGTGGCAGGCCGTGTTCCAGCGCGGTGACGTAGTCTTCGTCATAGAACATCGCTTCGTCATCGCCCGCTTCTTTAGCGTTAACCTGATCCTGGAAGCGCTGCGCCTGGTCTTCTGCATCGTTCAGCTCGCTGAAACCGTTACCGATTTCGCGGCCGCCGATGAAGAATTCAAAGCGGTCAGTGATTTCCGGGTTCACGTCATTACGACGCGCCAGCGGAGAAACTTCAGCCGGATATTCGGTGATGAAGGTTGGCTGAATCAGGTGCGCTTCAGCAACTTCTTCGAAGATCTCGGTCACGATACGGCCCAGGCCCCAGCTCTTCTCAACGTGAACGCCGATGCTTTCAGCAATGGCTTTCGCAGAGTCGAAGTTATCCAGATCCGCCATGTCAGTTTCCGGGCGATATTTCTTGATAGCTTCACGCATGGTCAGTTTTTCGAACGGCTTACCGAAATCGAAAGTCTGGTCGCCGTAAGGCACTTCGGTGTGACCCAGAATATCCTGTGCCAGCGTGCGGAACAGGGATTCGGTCAGTTCGATCAGATCTTTGTAGTCCGCGTACGCCATATAGAGTTCCATCATGGTGAACTCTGGATTGTGGCGAACGGAGATACCTTCGTTACGGAAGTTACGGTTAATTTCGAACACGCGTTCGAAGCCGCCGACCACCAGACGCTTCAGGTACAGTTCCGGCGCGATACGCAGGTACATGTCCATATCCAGCGCATTATGATGGGTGATGAATGGACGGGCAGACGCGCCGCCAGGGATCACCTGCATCATTGGGGTTTCCACTTCCATAAAGTTGCGACCAACCATGAACTGACGAATACCCGCCAGGATCTGGGAACGCACTTTGAAAGTATTGCGGGAAGTATCGTTGGAGATCAGGTCCAGGTAACGCTGACGATAGCGCGCTTCCTGATCCTGCAGGCCGTGGAATTTGTCCGGCAGCGGACGCAGTGCTTTGGTCAGCAGACGCAGCTCGGTGCAATGGATAGACAGTTCACCGGTTTTGGTTTTGAACAGTTTACCCTTCGCGCCCAGGATGTCACCGAGGTCCCATTTCTTGAACTGCTCGTTGTAAACGCCTTCCGGCAGATCGTCACGCGCCACGTACAGCTGAATACGGCCGCCAACGTCCTGTAAAGTCACGAAAGAAGCTTTACCCATAATACGGCGAGTCATCATACGACCGGCAACGGATACTTCGATATTCAGTGCTTCCAGCTCTTCGCTGTCCTTGTCATCGAATTCAGCGTGCAGTTGATCAGAGGTACGGTCACGACGGAAATCGTTCGGGAACGGGATGCCCTGCTCACGCAGTGCAGCCAGCTTCTCGCGGCGTGCCTTCATTTCGTTATTAAGATCGACTACCTCGTCAGCGCCTTGTGCGTTTTGTTCAGACATGTTGGTTCCTCATAACCCTGCTTTCAGACTTGCTTCGATAAATTGATCCAGACTTCCGTCCAGTACCGCCTGCGTATTGCGGGTTTCAACCCCGGTGCGCAGGTCTTTAATGCGGGAATCGTCCAGGACATATGAACGAATCTGGCTACCCCAGCCGATGTCGGACTTGGTGTCTTCCATCGCCTGTTTTTCGGCATTCTTTTTCTGCATCTCCAGTTCATAAAGCTTCGCTTTCATCTGCTTCATGGCCTGGTCTTTGTTCTTGTGCTGCGAACGGTCGTTCTGGCACTGCGTCACGATCCCGGTTGGGATATGGGTGATACGCACCGCGGATTCCGTACGGTTAACGTGCTGACCGCCCGCGCCGGATGCACGATAAACGTCAATACGCAGATCCGCCGGGTTGATTTCGATATCGATATCGTCGTCAACTTCCGGGTAAACAAACGCGGAGCTAAAGGAGGTGTGGCGACGGCCGCCGGAGTCAAACGGGCTCTTACGGACCAGGCGGTGAACGCCGGTTTCCGTACGCAGCCAGCCGTACGCGTAGTCGCCGGAGATTTTGATGGTCACGGATTTAATCCCGGCCACGTCCCCTTCGGACTCTTCAATAATTTCGGTTTTAAAGCCACGCGCTTCTGCCCAACGCAGATACATACGCTCGAGCATGCTTGCCCAGTCCTGCGCTTCAGTACCGCCAGAACCTGCCTGGATATCGAGATAGCAATCGGCGCTGTCATACTCACCGGAGAACATACGACGGAATTCCAGCTGCGCCAGCTTCTCTTCCAGGGTATTGAGTTCTGCAACGGCTTCGTTGAAGGTCTCTTCGTCTTCGGCTTCTACAGCCAGTTCCAGCAGGCCGGAAACATCTTCCAGCCCCTGAGACATTTGATCGAGGGTGTCGACAATCGCTTCAAGTGAGGAACGCTCTTTGCCCAGCGCCTGCGCGCGTTCGGGTTCATTCCAGACATCCGGCTGTTCCAGCTCGGCGTTTACTTCTTCCAGACGCTCTTTCTTAGCATCATAGTCAAAGATACCCCCTAAGAACGTCGGAGCGCTCCGTGAGGTCCTGAATGCGATTATTTACCGGGTTTATTTCAAACATGGTCTATTTTCTTTTAATGGACGAGAAAAATGCGGTTATAAGAGCGGAATCTTAGCGGATTCCCGCTCTTAATTACAGTATAAGCGATGCTAAATCGGCCAGAGATGATCGATGATAAGCTGCAGGGTTCGGTTGCCGCGAAATTCATTGATATCCAGACGGTAAGCCAGGGTCACTTCACGCACGCCGTTATCCGGCCAGACAGCGGTATCAACGTTAAACGCGATGCCGTCCAGCAGCGGGCCGCCACCGACCGGTTCAACCATCACTTTGAGGTGACGTTCGCCAACCAGGCGCTGTTGCAGCAGGCGAAAACGCCCGTCAAACAGCGGTTCCGGGAACATTTGCCCCCACGGCCCGGCTTCACGCAGCATCTGCGCCATCTCCAGCGTCATCTCCTGCGGGCTAAGCTCGCCGTCAGAGAGTATTTCCCCCTGCAACAGCGCCGGGTCCAGCCACTCGGTGACCAGCTCGCCAAAGCAGCGCTGGAACTCTTCGAAGCGCTCTTCTTCCAAAGAGAGCCCCGCCGCCATCGCGTGGCCGCCGAACTTAAGCATCAAACCAGGGTGCAGCGTATCCAGACGCTCCAGCGCATCGCGCATATGCAGCCCCTGAATGGATCGCCCGGAGCCTTTCAACTGACCATTGCCCGCTGGGGCAAAAGCAATCACCGGGCGATGAAAACGCTCTTTGATACGGGAGGCCAGAATGCCGACCACGCCCTGGTGCCACTCGGGGTGATACATCGCCAGCCCACCCGGCAGTTCGGCGCGGCTGCGCTCGAGCTGTTCGCACAGGGTCAGCGCTTCTGCTTGCATCCCCTGTTCTATCTCTTTACGCGTCTGGTTCAACGCATCCAGCTCGTTAGCCAGCACGCGGGCTTCGCCGAGGTTATCGCACAGCAGCAGCGCCACGCCGACCGACATATCATCCAGACGACCGGCCGCGTTCAGGCGTGGGCCAAGTGCAAAGCCAAGGTCGCTTGCCACGAGCTTCGCCGCCTCGCGGTTGGCAATCTCCAGCAGCGCTTTAATCCCCGGGCGACAGTAACCAGCCCGAATGCGGCTCAGCCCTTGCCAGGTCAGGATGCGGTTATTGGCATCCAGCGGTACCACATCGGCAACCGTCCCCAGCGCCACCAGGTCGAGAAACTCGACGATCTTCGGCACGGGGATGCCGCGATTTTCGAACCAGCCTTTCTCTTTCAGGTGATTGCAAAGCACCAGCATCAGATAAAAAGCCACGCCAACGCCCGCCAGTGATTTTGACGGGAACGGGCAGTCAACCAGGTTTGGGTTAACCATCGCATCGGCATCAGGCAACGTTTCGCCCGGCAAGTGGTGATCGGTGACCAGCACGGAGATCCCAAGGTCATGCGCGTGATCGACCCCGGCATGGGAAGAGATCCCGTTGTCCACCGTCATGATCATTTGCGCACCACGAGCGTGGGCCTGATCGACCACTTCCGGGCTTAACCCGTAACCATCTTCAAAACGGTTCGGCACCAGGTATTCGACGTTGTGGCAGCCCATCGCCCGCAGGGCGAGCACGCTCAGTGCAGTACTGGTCGCGCCATCAGCATCGAAGTCGCCCACCACCATGATGCGCAGCTCTTTTTCAAACGCGTCATGCAGCATCTCGACGGCTTTTTCCACGCCCGTCAGCGAGCGCCAGTGCAGCATGCCTTTCAGGCCGCGTTCCAGATCGTTCGGGGTTTTCACCCCGCGGCTGGCATACAGGCGGCGCAGCAGCGGCGACAGTTCGCCCGGCAGCACGATTGAATCATCCACCACACGGCGGCGAAGTTGAGTCTGTGGTTTCACGCGAATTATTTACCGCTGGTCTGTTTCTGGTGTTCGTCGAGGAAGGCTTTCATCTCTTTCGGCCCCTGATAGCCCGGAACCACATAGCCATTATCGAGCACGATAGCCGGAGTGCCGGTCACGCCGAACTGCACGCCCAGCGCATAGTGGTTGGCGATGTCGATATCGCAGGTTGCCGCCTGAACGCCTTTGCCGTTCATCGCATCGTCAAACGCTTTGTTGCGGTCTTTGGCGCACCAGATGGATTTCATATCCTGCTCAGCCTGGCTCTGGATCCCCTGACGCGGGAAGGCCAGATAGCGCACGGTGATCCCCAACGCGTTGTAGTCTTTCATCTCTTCATGCAGCTTGTGGCAGTAGCCACAGGTGATGTCGGTAAAGACGGTAATCACGTGCTTTTCCTGCGGCGCTTTGTAGACAATCATCTCTTTTTCCAGCGCATTCAGATGAGTCATCAGTAATGCGTTGGTGACGTTCACCGGCGTTGCGCCGCTAACGTCATACATTGGCCCCTGAATAATATGCTTGCCGTCATCGGTGACGTACAGCACGCCGCTGTTGGTCAGGACGGTTTTCATCCCGGCTACCGGCGCCGGCTGAATATCGGTGCTCTGCACGCCCAGTTTCGCCAGCGACTGCTTGATAGCGGCATCGTCAGCGTGCGCCAGGCCGGAAAATGCCGCCGCCAGCAGGGTGAACATCATTAAACCTTGTTTCATAAACTGTCCTTTTAAATCAGCATCATGCTCGTGGATGGTGCTGTTGATGAAGTTGTCGCAGCCGCTCTGTCGCGACGTGCGTATAAATTTGGGTGGTCGACAAATCGCTATGCCCCAACAGCATTTGTACGACACGCAGATCCGCGCCGTGGTTCAGCAAATGCGTTGCAAAAGCGTGGCGTAACACGTGCGGTGACAGCTTCTCGCTGTCGATGCCCGCCAGTTGGGCATAGTGCTTAATGCGGTGCCAGAAGGTCTGGCGAGTCATCTGCTGGGCGCGCTGACTGGGGAACAGGACATCAATCGCCACGCCGTTAAGCATCCAGGGGCGGCCGTGCTCCAGCCAGTTCTCAACCCAATAAACGGCCTCTTCGCCGAGCGGCACCAGCCGCTCTTTATTACCTTTACCGATTACCCGAACCACGCCCTGACGCAGGCTGATATCACTCATCGTCAGCCCCACCAGTTCGGAAACGCGCAGCCCGGTAGCATACAGCACTTCAAGCATAGCCTTATCACGAAGCTCCAGCGGCTGATCGACCAGCGGTGCTTGCAGCAAACGCTCTACCTGCGCTTCGCTGAGATCTTTCGGTAACCGCTGGGGGAGTTTAGGCGATGCCAGCTGAGCGCTGGGATCGTCCGGGCGGAATTTTTCACGATACAGATGCTGGAAGAAGCGTCGCATGGCGCTCAGCAGTCGTGCGGTGCTGGTTGCTTTATAGCCCCCCTGCTGACGTTCGGCGAGCAAATTTTGCAGGTCGTCGCTTTGCGCCGTTTCCAGCGAGAGCTCGCGGTGCGCCAGCCACTCTACCACCATGGTCAAGTCACGGCGGTAGGCGCTAAGGGTATTTTCAGCCAGATTGCGCTCCAGCCACAGCGCATCGAGAAACTGTTCGATTCGTGCAAGATCCTTATCCACCTCGGCCCCTCTGCGTGTTAAATCAGCGCCATTATGCCTGAATTAGCCCCCTTTCTGGTACACTGGGCGCATCATCATCGCAAGAATCGAGAGCAGTACGTCATGAATATCGGCCTTTTTTACGGTTCCAGCACCTGCTACACCGAGATGGCAGCGGAAAAAATTCGCGACATTATCGGTCCGGAACTGGTCACATTACATAACCTGAAAGATGATTCCCCCGCCCTGATGGCGCAATATGATGTGCTCATTCTTGGCATTCCAACCTGGGATTTCGGTGAAATTCAGGAAGATTGGGAAGCGGTCTGGGAACAGCTCGATACGCTAAATCTGGAAGGTAAAATCATCGCGTTGTACGGCATGGGCGACCAGCTCGGCTACGGCGAATGGTTCCTCGATGCGCTGGGTATGCTGCACGATAAGCTGGCGACCAAAGGGGTGAAATTTGTCGGCTACTGGCCAACTGAAGGCTACGAATTCACCAGCCCGAAACCGGTAATTGCTGACGGGCAGCTTTTCGTCGGTCTCGCGCTGGATGAAACTAACCAGTACGATCTTAGCGATGAACGCATTCAGAGCTGGTGCGAACAGATTCTCGGCGAGATGGCTGAGCAGTTCTCTTAGTGTTTCGTGGGCGCGGGCTGCTGCAGAAGTATTCTCCGCAGGTCGCGCCACTCTTCAGGATTCATGCTGTCAGCCGCCAGCCACAGGTGCTGACGACGGCCGCCGTTCAGGCGACGAATCCGTAGCATCATCCCCGAATTCAGCATCCACGGCGTACCAAGCAGTTCATATTCCTGGTTGCGCCAGCGCAGCCTTGCATCCATCAACAGCTTAATTTCCCCCTGATGTGAGTGAATGCGTCGTTGACTACGTACGCAATCAAACACCACCAACGACAGCAAAAGTAGCCAGAGCGGCGTGTAGCTCAACGGCCACGGCATTAGCAGCACGAAAGCCGCCACCAGGCCGTGGAGCAGTAAAGAGAGCCACTGTGAGCGCCAGGAGACGCGTAAATCAGATTGCCACAGGACCACGTTCCCGATTCCGTGTTTGAATGAGTTGGACCATGCGCTCAAGGTTAGCGTCGTCAGGCTTGCCGTGGTTCATCAGCCAGTTGAAGAGGTCAGGATCGTCACATTCAAGAAGACGAATGAAGACCGCTTTGTCTTCATCGCTGAGCGTGTCGTACTCGTGCTCAAAGAACGGCATGATGGAGATATCGAGTTCGCGCATACCGCGGCGGCATGCCCAGTGGATACGGGCTTTATTATTGATGTCCATAATTTCCTTCCAGCATTACGTTGTAACTAGTTTAACGTGTTTTTTGCCGTTACCTTACTGGAATATCACGTTTCACGCGTCATATTCCGAAAAAAGCCCTGAAAAATGAAAGGGATTATTTTTCTTTCGAGCCGCTTCGCAGAACGCGCAGAGGGCACAAAACGCCCTGCAAAAGCGCTTGCAATGGCAGGCATCTCTTTTACCATGAGTGAATAAGTGCGTTCGCAACTCTATCCAGGACATCAATATGGCTTTTACTCCGTTTCCTCCACGTCAGCCCGGCGTCTCTGCCCGCTTACCGCTGACGCTGATGACGCTCGATGATTGGGCGCTGGCGACCGTGACCGGTGCCGACAGTGAAAAATACCTGCAGGGTCAGGTAACGGCAGACGTGGCGCAATTGACTGAACATCAGCATCTGCTGGTCGCCCACTGTGATGCGAAAGGCAAAATGTGGAGCAACCTGCGCCTGTTCCATCGCCAGGACGGTTTTGCGTTTATTGAGCGCCGCAGCGTACGCGAAGCGCAATTGACCCAGCTGAAAAAATACGCCGTTTTCTCAAAAGTGGTGATTGCACCAAACGATGACGCCGTGCTGCTGGGCGTTGCCGGTTTCCAGGCTCGCGCTGCGCTGGCTAACCTGTTCGCGGAACTACCCAACGCTGAGAAACCGTGCCTGCAAGAAGGTGAGACCTCCGTGCTGTGGTTTGCCCATCCGGAAGAACGCTTCCTGCTGGTGACCGATGCAACAACCGCTGAACGCATCACCGAAGCGCTGCGCGGCGAAGCCCAACTGAACAACAGCCAGCAGTGGCTGGCGCTGGATATCGAAGCCGGCCTGCCGGTGATTGATGAAGTGAACAGCGCGCAGTTTATTCCGCAGGCAACTAACCTGCAGGCACTGGGCGGCATCAGCTTCAAAAAAGGCTGCTATACCGGGCAGGAAATGGTCGCTCGAGCCAAGTTCCGCGGGGCCAACAAACGCGCGCTGTGGACGCTGGCAGGCAAAGCCGCTCGCGTACCGGAAGCCGGTGAAGATCTTGAGCTCAAGATGGGTGACAACTGGCGACGTACCGGCACCGTGCTGGCCGCCGTACAGTTGGAAGATGGCCAGGTACTGGTGCAGGTCGTAATGAACAACGATATGGAAGCAGACAGCGTGTTCCGCGTGCGCGACGATGCCAACACGTTGAGCATCAAGCCGCTGCCGTATTCGTTAGACGAAGAGTAATTTGTAGGCCTGATAAGCGTAGCGCCATCAGGCAGTTCGGCGCAGGCTGCCGGATGGCGGCGTTGCCTTATCCGGCCTACAAAACGCAGCCCGGGCGAGGCGTTTACGCCGACCCCGGGGTTGCACCAATCCTACGCGTGTTGCCCCACGTACAGATAAATCGCCAGAAAATGACAGGCGCTACCGCCCAGCACAAACGCATGCCAGATAGCGTGATTGTAGGGAATGCGCTTGCAGACGTAGAAAATCACCCCCAGCGAATAAACCACCCCACCGACCGCCAGCAGCGTCACGCCGCCAATCGCCAGCTTCACCGCCAGTTGATAGACCACAATCAGCGACAGCCAGCCCATCGTAAGATAGGTCACCAGCGAGAGAATTTTAAAGCGGTGCGCAATGGTCAGCTTAAACAGGATCCCCAGCAGCGCCAGGCTCCAGATAACAATCATCAGCCCTTTCGCCAACGGCGAGTCCAACCCCACCAGCAGGAACGGCGTATAGGTACCGGCAATCAGCAGATAGATGGCGCAGTGGTCGAATTTTTTCAGCCACACCTTGGCCCGCTGTGACGGAATGGCGTGATACAACGTGGAGGCCAGAAACAGCAGGATCATGCTGCCGCCGTACAGGCTGTAGCTGGTGATCGCCGTGGCATTAGCGTTAGCGTCAACCGCCTGAACCAGCAGCAAAACCAGCCCGACAATCCCCAGGACAAAGCCAACGCCGTGGCTGATGCTATTGGCAATTTCCTCTGCCAGAGAATATCCCTGTTTAATGAGTGGTTTTTTATCCATTACGCGCTCCGGGCGAACGACAAATTAAGCAAACACCCTAGCGTAACTGAGAATAGTTCCAGTGAACACATGTAAGCTAAAATAAAAAGATTAATTTTTGTAAATTCAAAATAATCAATAAGTTAAAAAACCCATTCAGCTAACACGTGTACGCAATTTTAATCAACACGTTTAAATTCAATAACATAAAACAGGTTCTCACCCGGATAGATATCCGCAATCACCTTCTTCAATTCCGGCAGGCTCATGTTTTCCTGCTCTGCATGGCGTTCGCTCAGCGTATCCATCGTAACGGTAGAGGTTGCCACCACGTGAATGGTGCAGAAGTAACCATCGTCTTCATAGCGACCAACGCGCAGCACGTCCCCAACCTTAAAGTGTGACTCTGCAGCATCGCGCAGGGTGATAGTTTTGCGCCCGGCGAGAATGTCGTCCTGAAAGCGCTGAAAAAAGGTAATGTCGTTTGGCTGCATGTTATCATTCCCATCAGGTCATTATTTTTACGAGTATCCATCACCGTGAGCATGTTTTCCCACGCCGCCGTTGCCAGCCTCAATAATCTTGAGATGATGGTCTATCACTACGTCATTAAAAATCGCGACACGGTGATGTACATGACCATCCGTGAACTGGCCGACGCAGCTGGCGTCTCCACCACCACGGTGATGCGCTTTTGTAAAAAGCTCAACTGCGAAGGTTACTCGGAGTTCCGCGTACGCTTCAAATTATATTTAGAACAGAATGAACCGCAGCAGGCCAATTTTGGCGCCAGCGAAATTATCAGCTTTTTCAAAAGCGTTAATAATGACGAGTTTGATAAACTGCTGGATGACGCGGTTGATATTATCCTCTCTTCCGAACGTATTATTTTTGTCGGCGCAGGAACCTCTGGTTCGTTGGCTAAATATGGCGCACGTTTTTTCTCTAATATTGGTAAATTCAGTAACCATATTGATGATCCTTATTTCCCGGTCACCAATGACATGGCCAAAAACGCACTGGCGATTGTACTTTCAGTATCAGGTGAAACCGAAGAAATCCTGCGTTTTGCCGGGCAGTTCAGCCTGCACCGCTGCAAAGTGATGTCCATTACCAGCCATGAACACTCACGACTGGCAAAGCTTGCCGATTTCAATCTCTCCTGGCACGTGCCACAAACCCGAATTGGCGGCGTATATGATATTACGACGCAGATCCCGGTTATCTATATTCTGGAATCATTAGGCCGTAAACTGGCGAAGAAGTTAGCATAAAAATACAGGGTGTTTTTTCGATGTAACATATTACCTGGAGTAGGATTTGTTATATCGTGACATTTATTGCCTCTTTGTTAGACTCAGGTTTATTAAGCCCAATAACTGAGCATAGCAACGATGAAAAAACTGACCTTACCGAAAGACTTTTTATGGGGTGGTGCGGTTGCTGCCCACCAGGTTGAAGGCGGCTGGAATAAAGGCGGCAAAGGCCCCAGCATCTGTGACGTGCTAACCGGTGGTGCCCACGGCGTACCGCGCGAAATTACCCAGCAGGTCGAGCCGGGCAAATACTACCCGAACCACGAAGCCATCGACTTCCACGGCCACTACAAAGAAGATATCAAGCTATTCGCCGAGATGGGCTTCAAATGCTTCCGTACTTCTATCGCCTGGACCCGCATTTTCCCGAAAGGTGATGAAACTCAGCCAAATGAAGAAGGGCTGAAATTCTACGATGACATGTTCGATGAACTGCTGAAGTACAACATCGAGCCGGTGATTACCCTCTCCCACTTCGAAATGCCTCTGCACCTGGTGCAGGAGTACGGCGGCTGGACCAACCGCAAAGTCGTTGATTTCTTTGTTCGCTTCTCGGAAGTGGTCTTTGAGCGCTACAAGAATAAGGTCAAATACTGGATGACCTTCAACGAAATCAACAACCAGCGCAACTGGCGCGCGCCGCTGTTCGGCTACTGCTGCTCCGGCGTGGTTTACACCGAGCATGAAAACCCGGAAGAGACCATGTACCAGGTGCTGCACCACCAGTTCGTGGCCAGCGCGCTGGCGGTGAAAGCTGCTCGCCGCATCAACCCTGAGATGAAGGTCGGCTGCATGCTGGCGATGGTGGCGCTCTATCCGTTCTCCTGCAAACCAGAAGACGTGATGTTCGCCCAGGAGTCGATGCGTGAACGCTACGTCTTTACCGACGTGCAGCTGCGCGGCTACTACCCAAGCTACGTGCTAAACGAGTGGGAACGCCGTGGCTTCAACATCAAGATGGAAGCGGGCGACGAGGCGATTCTGCGTGAAGGCACCTGCGACTACCTCGGCTTCAGCTACTACATGACCAACGCCGTGAAGGCGGAAGGCGGCAGCGGCGATGCTATCTCCGGCTTTGAAGGCAGCGTACCGAACCCGCACGTGAAAGCGTCAGACTGGGGCTGGCAGATTGACCCTGTTGGCCTACGCTACTCGCTGTGTGAACTGTATGAGCGCTATCAGAAGCCGCTGTTCATCGTGGAAAACGGCTTTGGCGCGTACGATAAAGTCGAAGCCGACGGCAGCATCAACGACGACTACCGTATTGATTATCTGCGTGCACACGTCGAAGAGATGATGAAAGCGGTCACCTATGACGGTGTGGATCTGATGGGCTATACGCCGTGGGGCTGCATCGACTGCGTGTCGTTCACCACCGGGCAGTACAGCAAGCGCTATGGCTTTATCTATGTGAACAAGCACGACGACGGCACGGGCGATATGTCGCGTTCACGTAAGAAGAGTTTTGAGTGGTATAAAGCGGTGATCGCCAGCAACGGCGAGAGTTTGTAAGTTCGTTTCCCCTCACCCCGGCCCTCTCCCCAAAGGGGCGAGGGGGAAAACAGGTTCGTGCTCAGCATCCAATAACCGCACCTATCGGTCCCCTCTCCCCCACGGAGAGAGGGTTAGGGTGAGGGGGCCAGCACCACACTATTTCCCACCCGCCAACTCAATAAAACTCCCCGTCACATACGACGCCTTCTCGCTCAACAGCCAGACAATCGCCTGTGCCACCTCTTCCGGCTGGCCGCCGCGCTGCATCGGCAACACCGACTTCACCCGGTCGACTCGCCCCGGCTCCCCACCATCGGCATGCATCTCGGTATAGATAAACCCAGGTCTCACGCCGTTCACCCGAATGCCCTGTGCCGCCACCTCCAGCGACAGCCCGGTGGTCAACGTATCAATCGCCCCTTTCGATGCGGCATAGTCCACGTATTCACCCGGCGAGCCCAGACGCGCCGCCGCCGAGGAGACGTTGACAATCGCGCCACCCTGCCCGCCGTGCGGTATCGCCATCCGCTTTACCGCTTCCCGGCAGCAGAGAAAATAGCCCGTAACGTTAGTGGTCAGCACTCGGTTGATACGCTCAGCGGTTAACGCCTCTACGCGGCTTTGGGTAAACAACACCCCCGCGTTGTTAACCAACGCCGTTAGCGGTTCACCCTGCTGGTCGAGGCGGGCAAACATCGCTTCCACCTGTGCTTCATCGCCAATATCCGCCTGAACGGCAAGGGCCTTGCCGCCCTGTGCAATAATCGCGTTCACCACCTCGCTGGCGGCGGCTTCGTTGCGGTGATAGTTCACCGCCACCGTATAGCCTTCCTGCGCCAGCTGTAACGCCGTCGCCCGACCAATTCCCCGGCTTGCGCCGGTTACCAATGCTATTGCCATTTGCGTCTCCCAAAAAATAAAGGCGCCAAAGCGCCTTTAAAAGATAGCGTAATCAGAGCATTACTGATATTCGCTCATCGGCACGCAGGAGCAGAACAGGTTGCGGTCACCGTAAACGTCATCAAGGCGTTTCACCGTCGGCCAGTACTTGTTCGCCATGCCTGCCGGGAAGACGGCAATTTCGCGGCTATAGCCGTGGTTCCACTCCGCCACCAGCTCATTCTGAGTGTGCGGGGAGTTGACCAGCGGGTTATCTTCGAGCGCCCATTCACCCGCTTTCACGCGGTCGATTTCGCTACGGATCGCCAGCATCGCGTCAATAAAGCGGTCCAGCTCGGCTTTACCTTCGGATTCAGTAGGCTCAACCATCAACGTACCCGCTACCGGGAAGGACATGGTTGGCGCGTGGAAACCGTAGTCAATCAGGCGCTTAGCAATATCCAGCTCGCTGATGCCGGTCTCTTCTTTCAGTGGACGAATATCCAGAATACATTCGTGCGCTACGTGACCGTCACGACCGGTATAGAGCACCGGATAGGCATCTTTCAGGCGAGTTGCAATGTAGTTCGCGTTCAGGATGGCGACCTGGCTTGCCTGCTTCAGCCCTTCTGCGCCCATCATGCGGATGTACATCCAACTGATTGGCAGAATAGAGGCGCTGCCGAACGGTGCCGCGGAAACCGCGCCCTGACGGGTCAGCATACCTTCGATGTGCACCACGCTGTGGCCCGGAACAAACGGTGCCAGGTGTGATTTCACGCCGATAGGACCCATGCCTGGGCCGCCGCCGCCGTGTGGAATGCAGAAGGTTTTATGCAGGTTGAGGTGCGACACGTCCGCACCAATAAAGCCCGGGGAAGTAATGCCGACCTGTGCGTTCATGTTTGCGCCGTCGAGGTAAACCTGGCCGCCGAACTGGTGAACGATTTCGCACACTTCACGGATGGTCTCTTCATACACACCGTGGGTGGACGGGTAGGTCACCATGATGCAGGAAAGGTTATCCGCATGCTGCTCCGCTTTCGCGCGCAGATCCGCCAGATCGATGTTGCCGTTTTTATCGCAGGCCACCACAACCACCTGCATCCCCGCCATCTGTGCGGAAGCCGGGTTGGTACCGTGCGCGGAGCTTGGGATCAGGCAGATATCACGATGGCCGTCGTTGCGGCTTTCGTGGTAGTGACGAATCGCCAATAGGCCTGCGTATTCACCCTGTGCGCCAGAGTTCGGCTGCATGCAGAGTGCGTCATAGCCGGTCAGTTTCACCAACCACTCGGAGAGCTGACCGATCATCTGATGGTAGCCTTCCGCCTGATCAACCGGGCAGAACGGGTGCAGTTCAGCAAATTCCGGCCAGGTAATTGGGATCATTTCCGCCGCGGCGTTGAGCTTCATGGTGCAGGAACCCAGCGGGATCATCGCCTGGTTAAGCGCCAGATCTTTACGCTCCAGCGAGTGCATGTAGCGCATCATCTCGGTTTCGCTGTGGTAGCGGTTAAACACCGGATGGCTCAGGATCGCGTCGTCGCGCAGCATCGCCTGCGGGATAGAGCGGCTGTCGAGCGCCACGTCTTTATCCAGCGCGTCGATGTCCAGACCGTGGTTATCACCCAGAATCACGCTAAACAGCGCCAACACGTCTTCACGGGTAGTGGTTTCGTTCAGGGTCACGCCTACCGCGTTAAGGATATCGCTGCGCAGGTTGATTTCCGCTGCCTGAGCGCGCGCCAGCACGGCGGCTTTATCCGCCACTTCCACACACAGGGTGTCGAAGTAGTGCGCATGGCGCAGTTTCTGCCCTTTCTGTTGTAAACCGGCTGCCAGAATATCGGTCAGACGGTGAATGCGGTTCGCAATGCGCTTCAGGCCAACCGGGCCATGGAACACCGCGTACAGGCTGGCAATGTTAGCCAGCAGTACCTGCGAGGTACAGATGTTGGAGTTCGCTTTCTCGCGGCGGATGTGCTGCTCGCGGGTCTGCATCGCCATGCGCAGCGCGGTATTGCCAGCGGCATCTTTCGATACGCCGATAATACGGCCAGGCATGGCGCGTTTGAATTCATCTTTAGCGGCAAAGAATGCCGAGTGCGGGCCGCCGTAGCCCATAGGTACGCCGAAGCGCTGCGCAGAGCCGAAGACAATGTCCGCGCCCTGTTTGCCCGGTGCGGTTAACAGCACCAGCGCCATGAAATCACCGGCAACGCTCACCACCACTTTGCGAGATTTCAGCTCAGCAATCAGCTTGCTGTAGTCGTGAACTTCACCGGTTGTCCCAACCTGCTGGAGCAGCACGCCGAAGACGTCCTGATGCTCCAGCGCTTTGTCAGCGTCGTCGACAATCACGTCAAAGCCGAAGGTTTCCGCACGGGTACGGACCACGTCCAGGGTTTGTGGATGCACGTCTGCCGCCACGAAGAAGCGGTTGGCATTCTTCAGCTTGCTGACGCGCTTCGCCATCGCCATCGCTTCAGCGGCCGCGGTAGCTTCGTCCAGCAGAGAGGCGGAGGCCATATCGAGACCGGTCAGATCCAGCGTGACCTGCTGGAAGTTGAGCAGCGCTTCCAGACGACCCTGAGAAACTTCTGGCTGATACGGGGTGTACGCGGTGTACCAGCCCGGGTTTTCCAGCATGTTGCGCTGGATAACCGGCGGTAACTGTACCGGGGTGTAACCCATGCCAATGTATGACTTAAAGCGCTTGTTGCGACCGGCAATCACCTTCAGCTCCGCCAGCGCGGCGAACTCGGTGGTGGCCTCGCCAACCTGCGGCGGCGTAGCAAGCTGGATATCTTTCGGCACGATCTGCGCAATCAGTGCGTTTAATGAATCCGCGCCAACTGTTTTGAGCATCTCTTGCTGCTGCTGGGCATCCGGCCCGATGTGACGTTCAATAAACGCGCCACGGTTTTCAAGCTGGCTTAAAGTCTGTGTCATGAGCGATGGTTCCTGAAACGTGCGGTGATTTTAAGATTTCCTCTTCGAAGAAGAGGTTTGGGGTGACGGCGCAAACTCGCCCTCACCCCGGCCCTCTCCCAGAGGGAGAGGGAGCAAATCCTTATTCGTCTTCTAACAGGGCTTCGTATGCGGTTGCATCCAGCAGGGCGGCAACTTCCGCTTCGTCGCTGGCTTTGATCTTAAAGATCCAGCCGCCCACGTAGGGTTCGCTGTTCACCAGTTCCGGCGAGTCGCCCAGTTCTTCGTTCACGGCAACGATCTCACCGCTGATTGGCGCATAGATGTCGGATGCCGCTTTAACGGATTCCGCCACGGCGCAGTCGTCGCCCGCGCTAACGGTCGCACCGACTTCCGGCAGGTCAACGAAGACCATGTCACCCAGTAATTCTTGTGCGTGCTCGGTGATACCAACGGTGTAGCTACCGTCAGCTTCTTTGCGCAGCCATTCGTGTTCTTTACTGTATTTCAGTTCTGCTGGTACGTTGCTCATCAAAAAATCTCCAGAATAAAAAGGGCTTACGCGACGGCCTTGCCGTTACGCACAAAAATAGGTTTTGTCACTTTGACCGGCATTTCGCGGTTGCGGATCTGCACGATCGCCGTCTCGCCAATCCCAGCAGGGACGCGAGCCAGTGCAATACTATGGCCTAAGGTTGGCGAGAAAGTCCCGCTGGTGATCACACCTTCGCACGCGTTGCCGCGGGCATCGGTAAAGCGCACCGGCAGTTCACCGCGCAGGACGCCTTTTTCGGTCATCACCAGGCCGACCAATTGCTCAGTACCTTTCTCACGCTCCAGTTCCAGCACGTCGCGACCGATAAAGTTGCGATCGGCCGGTTCCCAGGCGATGGTCCAGCCCATGTTGGCTGCCAGCGGGGAGACGCTTTCGTCCATCTCCTGGCCGTACAGGTTCATCCCAGCTTCCAGACGCAGCGTATCGCGCGCGCCCAGACCGCAAGGCTTCACGCCTGCCTGTACCAGTTTCTGCCAGAAATCGGCGGCCTGCTCTTTTGGCAGGGCAATTTCATAACCCGCTTCGCCGGTGTAACCGGTGGTGGCGATAAAGAAGTCACCCGCCTGCACGCCAAAGAACGGCTTCATGCCTTCAACGGCGTGGCGCTGCTCATCGGTGAACAGCGTGCCGGCTTTCGCCTGCGCGTTCGGCCCCTGTACGGCAATCAGCGACAGGTCATCACGGACGGTGATATCGATGGCATAAGGTTCAGCGTGTTGGGTAATCCAGGAGAGGTCTTTTTCGCGGGTGGCGGAGTTAACGACGAGGCGGAAATAATCTTCGGTAAGGTAGTAAACGATCAGGTCATCAATCACGCCGCCCGATGCATTTAGCATACCGCTGTAGAGCGCCTTGCCGGGCTTGGTAAGCTTGGCAACGTCGTTTGCCAGCAGATAGCGTAGAAACTCTCGGGTCCGTGGCCCGTGAAGATCGACGATGGTCATGTGTGACACATCGAACATCCCGGCATCGGTACGCACCGCGTGGTGCTCATCAATCTGCGAACCATAGTGCAGCGGCATCATCCAGCCGTGGAAATCCACCATACGCGCGCCACATAACACGTGCTGGTCATACAAAGGCGTTTGTTGAGCCATCATGTCCTCGTTGAATATATCGCACCACAAAACCAAACGCCGACGCCCATTCGGGCACCGACGCAAACGTTCTCTTTTCCCTGAACTTACCACCGAACATCGTGGTAAACCATCCTGAAAAAGGGGACATCACATTAGCTTATGACCAAAAGCCGCGAAAAAGCATACAGAGGAATCGACTGCAAAAAAGCGAAACACACCACATTTAATTAACAACAATGGTTAACAATTCAGCATAAGATAATATTTTATGCGTAAAACAGGGCGAGTTTTCCGTAACATGAAAACGCATGGATTAATAAAACTAATGCGAAAAATGGCGTGAAATTAGAATTTTTCAAATGAGGGAGGAGACTCCCGGTAGAACCACCGGGAGTAAAAGTGTGAGCGACTTAACGAAGCCACTCTGGGAGGTCGTTCAGGCCCATCGCCTGACGAATCAGCTGCGGCTTCACGCCGGGCAACGTATCAGCCAACGCAAGGCCGAGATCGCGCAGCAGTTTTTTCGCCGGGTTTTCACCAGCAAACAGCTCGCGGAAGCCCTGCATCCCCGCGAGCATCAGCGCGGCGCTGTGCTTACGGCTACGCTCGTAGCGACGCAGATAGAAATGCTGACCAATGTCTTTACCCTGCATATGCAGACGACGCAGTTCTTCAATCAGCTCGGCGGCATCCATAAAGCCCAGATTCACGCCCTGCCCAGCCAAAGGATGAATGGTGTGCGCCGCATCGCCGACCAGCGCCAGACGATGGGCGGCAAACTGGCGCGCATAGCGCCCGGTCAACGGGTACACCTGACGTTCACTTTCGACCTTGCACAACCCCAGGCGATTATCAAAGGCGATGTTCAGCTTCTGGTTAAATTCAGCGTCCCCGGCCTGCAGCATCCGTTCTGCTTCCTGTGGCGACAGCGACCAGACAATCGAACAAAGATGCGGGTCGGAGAGCGGCAGGAAGGCCAGGATACCTTCGCCGTGGAAGCTTTGGCGCGCCACCGCGTCGTGCGACTCTTCGGTGCGAACGGTTGCCACCAGCGCATGGTGACGATAGTCCCAGAAGGTCAGCGGAATATCCGCTTTACTGCGCAGCCAGGAGTTCGCGCCGTCCGCGCCAACCACCAGACGCGCGGTCAGCATGTTGCCATCTTTTAGCGTCAGAAACGCGTCGTTCTCGCCCCACACCACCTGCTGCAGTTCAGCGGGCGCCATCAGCGTGATGTCACTACTGCGCTCGGCTTTTTGCCACAGCGCGTGGTGAATCACCGCGTTTTCAACAATATGGCCGAGATGGCTATAGCCCATGCTGCGGTCATCAAACGTAATGCGGCCAAAGCTGTCTTTATCCCACACTTCCATGCCGTGATAGCAGCTGGCGCGCTGGGCAGTAATTGCCGACCAGACGTCCAGCTTAGTGAGCAGCTTTTCGCTGCCCGCATTGATGGCGGAGACGCGAAGCGCAGGCGGCGCATCGGCGGCAAGCGCCTGCGGCAGCGACTGTTCCAGCACGGCAACCCGCAGGCCGCTGCCCTGTAAACCGCAGGCTACCGCCAGCCCAACCATTCCACCACCTACGATGGCAACATCAACACTTTGCACATTAACTCCTTAAACTGCTGATTAGCGGGCGACCCAGCCCAGCGTCCGCTGTGCCAGCACATCGCGTGCAGGGGTAAATAATTCCATCGTCATCAGGCCCACGTTGCGCCCGGCTACCAGCGGTGCCCAGCGGTTGGCGAACAGATGCACCAGCCCGTCGGTGACGCCAATCGTGGCGGCTTTATCTTCCGCACGCTGGCGCTGGTAATGACACAGCAGCGAATAGTCGCCAATATCCTGATTGGCCTCATGCGCGCTTGCCAGATGTTCCGCCAGCGTCATGACGTCGCGCATGCCGAGGTTAAAACCTTGTCCAGCAATCGGGTGCAGCGTCTGCGCCGCGTTGCCCACCAGCGCCAGGCGGTGCGATACCGTTCGAGTTGCAGTAGTCAGCGATAACGGATACACGCTGCGCACGCCAGCCTGGGTAATCCGTCCCAGACGCCAGCCGAACGCTTTCTGTAGCTCACGGCAAAACTCAGCGTCTGACCAGTTGAGCACGTCGTCATGGCGTGCCAGCGGATGGCACCAGACTAACGAACAGCGGTTCTGCGACATCGGCAGCATGGCGATAGGGCCATGCTCGGTAAAACGTTCAAACGCCCGCCCCTGATGCGCCACGGCGGTGGAGACGTTGGCAATCACCGCCACCTGATTATACGGTTCCTGCTGCCAGGCTATACCGCACTGCTCGCCGAGCGTGGAGCGCGAGCCATCGGCCGCAACCAACAGTTTGCCGCGCAGCGTTTCGCCGTTATCCAGCGTCACGCTTACGCCGTCAATCTGACGCTCGACCTGCGCCACGCGTGATGGACAATGCAGTGTGACGCCGCGCGCATGGCGCAGCAGGTCAAACAGCCGCTGGCCCACATCGTGCAGCTCTACCACATTGCCGAGCGCTGATAGCCGATAATCCTGGGCATCAAGGGTGACAAAACCGGCGTGGCCGCGGTCGCTGACGTGCACGGTGGTAATCGGCGTCGCACAGTCGGCAATTGCCTGCCATAAATTGATTTTCGCCAGCTGTTGGCAGGTACCAGCCGCCAGCGCAATCGCCCGACCATCAAAGCCAGGATGTTCGGCGGCGTGAATATCCGCCGCTTCTATCAGGTGCACCGGAAGACGGCCCGCCGTCAGCTGCGAAATAGCCAGCGCCAGCGTGGCGCCGGTCATACCGCCGCCGACAATAATCACGCTCATAGCTGACGTGCCGCTGTCATCAACGCTTCAATGGCATCCGCATCCTTCACCACGCTCGCGGTGAGGTTCTCGTTACCCTCTTCAGTAATGAGAATATCGTCTTCGATACGAATACCGATACCGCGATATTCCACCGGCACGTCCGCGTCTGGCGCAATGTACAGGCCCGGCTCAACGGTCAGCACCATCCCCGGCTCAAGCACACGTGAACGGTCTGCGCCGTAGACACCAACGTCATGCACATCCAGCCCCAGCCAGTGGCTCAGGCCATGCATAAAGTACGGACGGTGGGCATTGTCGGTGATCAGCTGATCAATTTCCCCTTTGAGGATCCCCAGACCGTGCAGGCCGGTCACCATAATGCGCACCACTTCACCGGTCACTTCCTGAATGGAGGTGCCAGGGCGATACAGTTCCAGGGATTTGTACAGCGAGGCGAGCACGATGTCGTAGATAGCGCGCTGTGCCGGGGTAAATTTGCCATTAACCGGGAAGGTTCGGGTGATGTCGCCCGCGTAGCCTTTGTATTCGCAGCCCGCGTCAATCAGCACCAGCTCGCCATCGCGCAGCTCGGATTCGTTCTCGGTGTAGTGCAGGATGCAGCCGTTTTCGCCGCCGCCCACGATGGTGTTATAGGACGGGTAGCGCGCGCCGTGGCGGGAGAATTCGTGGAGGATCTCCCCTTCCAGTTGGTATTCAAACATCCCCGGACGGCATTTTTCCATCGCACGGGTATGGGCCAGCGCAGAAATTTCGCCCGCGCGACGCAGGATTTCAATCTCTTCGCTGTCTTTGAACAGGCGCATTTCATGCACCATCGGACGCCAGTCAATCATCGCATCCGGCGCGGTCAAATTCTGACGCGACCCTTTACGCAGTTTATCCAGCGCGGTGAAGACGATTTCATCGGCAAAGGCATATTCACCCTGCGCGTGGTAGATAACGTCCAGGCCGTTCAGCAACTGGAACAGCTGCTGATTGATTTCGCTGAATGCCAGTGCGCGGTCAACGCCCAGTTTTTCCGGCGCGGCGTCCTGGCCCAGACGGCGGCCAAACCAGATCTCTGCTGTCAGGTCGCGAACGCGGTTGAACAGCACGCTGTGGTTATGAGTGTCATCGCTTTTAATCAGCACCAGCAAGGCTTCAGGCTCGTTAAAGCCGGTGAAGTACCAGAAATCGCTATTCTGGCGATAGGGATACTCAGAATCCGCGCTGCGAGTCACCTCTGGCGCGGCAAAAATCAGCGCCGCGCTGCCTGGTTTCATTTGCGCCAGTAATGCCTGGCGGCGGCGGAGAAACGCTTGCTGTGTCATGACATCTCCTTTCAATCCCTTAGCGCTCCGTTTACCGGCCTTGCGCAGCAAGCGGAGCGGGCGTTGTGATTAGTGTAATGTTGGCTTTTGCACTTCAGGCGCGGTCGGCTGTGGGTGAGTGAAAGTATCGTGGCACAGCAGCGCCGCTACGCGAACGTATTCGATAATTTCTTCCAGCGACATTTCCAGCTCTTCCTGATCTTCATCTTCTTCATAGCCAAGTTGCGCAATATTTCGAAGATCGTCAATGGCTTCGCCGGTTTCATCTCTCACTTTATCGAGTTTTGGCTGTACCATCCCCAGACCCAGCAGGAAATGGTTCACCCAGCCGGAGAGCGCATCGGCGCGGTCGAACACGCTGACATCATCGCCTTCAGGCAGATAAAGCTGAAAAAGGAAGCCGTCGTCTTCCAGCGCATCGCTGGTTGCCGCATGCATGGAACGCAGCGACTCGGCAAGCTCGTGACCAAACGCCAGACCTTCGTTGGTCAGGTCGTGAACCAGCGGCTGCCAGGAGCTGTCCTTATTTCCGCCGCAGAGCAACCCACTCAGCAGACCGTGCATTTCTGCAGGCGTCAGGCCTACCCCTTGTTGGTTCAACAGCTGGTTCATCACGGTGTAACCCGGCATTTCGTTCTGTATAGACATGCGCATTCGTCATTGTTGGGTGGAATTCATGATATGCTACCACTTTGGACCCTGGAGATACCAGAAAAGGGCTTGTATCTTCGTACCAGGGTAGCTATAGTGTCGCCCCTTCACATCCTGAGAGTGAAGGAAGCGCAGTCAATCAGCAGGAAGGTGACATGTCTGCACAACCCGTCGATATCCAAATTTTTGGCCGTTCACTGCGTGTGAATTGCCCGCCTGAACAAAGAGATGCTTTGAATCAGGCCGCGGACGATCTGAATCAGCGGTTGCAAGATCTGAAAGAACGCACTAGAGTCACAAATACTGAGCAGTTGGTTTTCATCGCCGCGTTGAACATCAGCTATGAGTTAACTCAGGAAAGGGCAAAGACGCGTGACTATGCTTCTAGCATGGAACAGCGCATTCGGATGCTGCAACAGACCATTGAACAGGCATTGCTTGACCAGGGTCGCATATCCGATAAGACAGCCCCAAAGTTTGAATAACACTTTGCAGTTTACTATGGTAGAGTGACTGTGAAGACAAAATTTCTCTGAGATGTTCGCAAGCGGGCCAGTCCCCTGAGCCGATATTTCATACCACAAGAATGTGGCGCTCCATGGTTGGTGAGCATGCTCGGTTCGTCCGAGAAGCCTTAAAACTGTGACGACGCATTCACCTTGAACCAAGGGTTCAAGGGTTACAGCCTGCGGCGGCATCTCGGAGATTCCCCTTCTACCTACCGGTCTTATGACGCATCCATCTGAGCAACAAAACTCCCGACAGCACATTCGCCAGTTAATCCGGCAACGTCGTCGTGCTCTCACACCCCAACAGCAAACGCTCTACGGTGAACAAGCCGCAGACCGCATGATGGCCTGGCCACCAATGGTGATGGCAAAAAACGTCGCGCTGTTCTTATCTTTTGATGGCGAACTTGATACCCAACCTTTGATTGAACAGCTCTGGCGAGCCGGTAAGCGCGTATACCTACCGGTGCTGCACCCGTTTAGTCCTGGGAATCTACTGTTTCTGCATTATCATCCGCACAGCGAACTGGTGATGAACCACCTCAAAATCCGCGAGCCGAAGCTTGATATCCGTGAAGTTCTGCCGCTGGCAAAACTTGACGTGCTGATAACGCCGCTGGTTGCCTTTGATGAACAGGGTCAGCGGCTGGGCATGGGAGGGGGGTTTTATGACCGAACATTGCAGAGCTGGCGATTGCACGGTATTCACCCAGTCGGCTATGCTCACGACTGTCAACTGGTGGATGCCCTGCCCGTTGAGCAATGGGACATTCCTCTGCCAGCCGTGGTCACACCATCGAAAATATGGCAGTGGTAACTGAATGCGACTTAGCCCGCCTCCTGCAATATGGCATCCTTTAGGTGCTGTTCACCAGCATCATCCAAATAATGAAACCGTATCTGATGCTTACCCTCTGAACCCAGTGTTCCGATGATCGCATAATTTTTTTTACTGAACGGTCCAACCATCATATCCATCTGCTGTTCAACGCTCCTCCCCACAGCCCCATCCTGAACCGTAATAGAGGTAAGCGAAACATGCAGAGGCGTTGGGTTCTCACATTCAATCCACCAGCGTTCTTTATCATGTCGTAAGCGGAAGACCAACTTTGGCAATGCTTCTTCAAGTGAAATCGTCAGCGTCTGCGGGCGATAGAAAATCTTCATTTGCGTGTTCATCGCAAGCGTTACCCGCTGGACATCGGGGACAGCGCCATTGGTGGGGGGAACCTCATATAGGTTCAACCAGAAAACAGATTCACGATCTTGCGGTATCGTCGTTTGATTAAACAGCAGACGAATCCCCTGAATACCTTGCGGAACCAACCTGAAAACGGGGGGGATGACAATGAATGGCGCTTTAGCTGTGTCTGGATTACCTATTCCATCATCCACCCAACTTTGTACAATCACTGGGTAACTGTTGGTGTTAACCAGCATTACCGATTTCTCCCGTTCGCCTGCAGGATAAATAATGCGCGTAGATGACGCCATAACCCCAGCCACTGCCGAAGAGGCTCCTGACAGCAACATAAGAACGATGACCAATAAGCGGCTCATTGCATTTTCACCAGAACATAGGCCGTTGCATGCAACTTACCGGGCGTTACGGTTTTTCCATTCAACTTCTTTAGTGTTGCAATGAAATTATACGAGTACATTGAATAACCGGATACCGAAGCACCTTCCCTTGTCGCACCCCGCAATACAGGATACCAACCAGCTGCATTACCCCCGGGCGTCAGCGTGGCAATTCCAGGCTGCCCAACCAGCATAAGCGAGATACCCGGATCGCTACTATTCGCAATCGTTATACCGACACCTTTTGCGCTATTCTCATCAAAGTAATTATCTGACACCAGAGCGCTAACGCCGCCGCTGCCGTTAACTAAACCTAACGTTGAAGCTGCGCTGTAGGCCCCCTCGGAAACCTGGATGCCAAGTGCGATTTGCCTATCGCTGACCCCTGATGTTGCAGAATCGCTGCATTCAACCCGGACGGAAAAATTTCCGCTAACCTCCTGACCGGACTCCAGCGCATCAACCGATATCGTCGGAAACATAACCATCGGCGTAGCGTTACGAGCAACACAGGTTGGGTTCGAATAGAGCCTATTGGCAGTACGCATCCCATAAGCAAAACCGTTATCTGCCCCCCAGGAATCATAGTTGTAAGCGCTATCTTCCCCCTCGCTGTCACGGGCAAAGTAGAACGTCACGTTGCTGTCGCCAGACAATTGTAGATAGGCGTTGGGTTGTATGCAGGAGTAGATCTTTCCCGCTGCATTTGCAAATGCAATCCCGCCGCCATCATTGTTATTATTTCCGCAATAGCTAGTCACAGCACTCGTTCCAGGAAGAGTGCTTACTCTATATAGTTCCGCCTGGAGAATTGGAATATCCTGCAACCGAATCTGAATCTTCGAACCTGACGTAGCGTAACTGGTAATAGGAACTTTTTTCCAGTTACGGGTAATTGTCGTCCCTGACATTGTTAACCGCAGTCCAACATACGCAAACCAAGTTGCATAAACATCTTCAAGACCATCTACCGCACCAATATCGTAAAAGCCGCCAATACGGTCATCTCCATTTGTAGAAACCAGAAAATAAATATTTGGCAAATCAGCCGCATCACATTCCCAAAATACCGTGCTCGCGGTAGAACCACCATATGTATAGTTGGTTGGTGGAACAACAACGCTTGCTATTTGGCTCCCTACAGGCATGAAATAAGTATCCGTGAGATTTATTTTGCCAAAAGGAATTAATGCAGAATAACCATCCTCCGTTTGCGGATAGCCATTTTTAGTACAAGCAGCCAATGAAGGAAAAGTAAAAAAGAGCATTAATAGACCAGTGAAAAAAGTTATTAGAACCTTCATTTTTGCGTCCTTTCTCATTACGGCTAGTAAATACATTCAGCTGCAAGCTTTACTAATGTTTGGTTTTGTTTAGATTCCGGCACCTGATAAGATAAGCTGCAGCTATCTTCAGCGCTATCTCCCCACTGAACAATAAGCTTGCCGTTCATATTCTCGGTACGGACATATATCTGACCCCCTTGCCCAACCATGCCAATAATCTCGCCATGTTCATCAACCACATCCGCCCCCAAAGGAACTGGCTGACCATCTTTAAATCGAGAACTAATAAGCAGCGCAGTACCAGTACGCGTACGGAACACCACTTTCACGCCAGAGCCAGCAACCGGGGCAATTTGTTTTTCACTATCAATCAGCTCAGCGTCTCCTTCCATACCCTGCGGATCAAGGGATATTCGATTGTAGCGATAAGGGGTAACCGCAGGGACCAGCGCGTATCCGTGGCTATCAATAACGGTTTGCTGCGAACTGAAGATCTTTGCGCCCTCCGCACCTTTCGCTTCAACCAGCGCAAATGTGTCACCTAGATACGGGCCTGTCGTGACTCCACCGGAATGAGCGACAAACGCTCCCTGAGCATTCCCGGAGGCCTGCCAATAGTTATTTCCTTTAGATGTATTGAGGCCCAATGTGGCAAACGATGTACGTTTTTGTAGATTGCCACCAATCGTCGTTAGCCCATTATTTTGATCGCGTGCAGCGCTAAGGTTGTAGTTCGTCGTCAGAGCCTCATCCATCATGCCCGATGCGGAAGTCTGATACTGATCGCCACCTTGTGAAGAGTGAGTCCATGTATTAGAAAGATCGACCGATCGAGGTCCAGAACCAAGAGGGATGGAAAATGATAGCGACACCAACGTCTCCATTTCTCCAGCATCGTTTTGATAACCCCCTGTCCGCTGGCGCCCTACCGACAGATTCATGGAGATCCCCTTAGAGAAGGTCTTGCTATAACCGAGCTGCAACTGAGTATCACGCTTGCGGCCACCTCGATAATTTTGCGTGGAGCTGGAAAGGAAAATATTCCCGTAGCGCTCAAGACTCTGGCTTATTGAAATATCAAACCTTGAAAGCTGGAGATAAGTACTGGACTGCCAGTCACTCATTCCCTCTTCTTTCTCTGCCTGACGCAAACCGAGCACATCACTCAGGTCACGGTACCCCTTTGTTGAATATCGATAGCCCGCAAGTGACACCGTAGTGCTAGTCGGCTGAAATGTTTTGCTCCATGTAAAATGCATCATCCAACCATCGGTGTAACCAGCAACAGGTAAATCGGCTCTGGAATAGGTTAAATTGGCCCCAAATGCCCCCAGGTAATTACTATAAACACCACCGAACAGCGCCGATTGATAGCCATCGGAAATGCGTACGCCGCTATTTGCAGTGATATTATTTGTTACCCCACGCTGCCAGTTTATATCAGTAAAATAAGCCTCATCACCGCTGTCTCGTGTTTTCCCTGTTTCAATACTAAAGCGCGATATACCCGGGCGCATAGATTCCGGGACGGCTGAAAATGGAACCGTAAACCGGCTAACGGAGCCATTTGCTTCCGTGATAGTCACGTTCAGATCACCGCTATAGCTGGTTGGATAAAGATCGTTTATCTCAAAAGCACCCGGCACCACTGTCGTTTGATAAATTTCAGCACCATTTTGAGTTACCGAGACCTTGGCATTGGTTGCAGCAATCCCACGGATGGTCGGTGCATAACCGCGCATTGAATCAGGCAACATACGATCGTCAGTAGATAAACTGACACCATTAAAATTCAGGCCTGAGAAAAAACGCCCACTAGTAATCAATTCACCCGCCATCAGTTGGCTGTTTATTGTCGGTATCGGGCGTTGGATATAACTACGGATATTATTCCATGTGCTACCGTTGAGCTTATCCCAATTAAGCGTTGATAGTTGTCGGTATTGCCAACCAGCAAGATTGATCCCACCATTCAACGACAACCATGCAGAATCCCGGTCCTGAGCACCGTCATCGGAGTACGAGACGTGATAATAGTTAGCGACATAGTTGGCAAACCCTAAGGAAGAACCAACTTCCAATTCTGAAGGGCTCACATAACCGCGTGGTTTTTTATTTAGCAAGACCTGGGGTATACTAAATTCAATCCGCAGACGAGAAACATCAAGAGTTGTCGAACTCCCCTTCGCAGCCTGATCCATTAAACGGCACGATTCTTCGCGTTTGGAAGAATCGTCAATAATTTTAAGGCCAATAGCGGTCAACATTTCAGTCGTCATACAGGGTTGAACAGATCCATCAGCCTGCTCAGAAAAATCAACGTTGAATTGCTCAACAAATCGCCCATTGATATAAATATCCATTTTATATTGGCCGGGTAAAAGCGAGTTCTTTTTCGTTAATCGAGCCAAAGATGTCTGACTAAATTTTCCGCCACGGAATAATGCCGGATCAAAATAGTATTCATCGGAAGATGTCCCCTGGGACTTTCCATTTATTGCTGCCTGGGTATTTGAAATTGATGCAATAACAAGACAAAGAACCATTGGGTATTTCATTGAATCAGCCCCTATCCCTGTAGGCATTAGCAATGCAATTATTATTATATTTCGTTAAAGTGTGACCGTTGTGATCGTGTCAACACCATAATCATTAACAACCACCAATCGTACTTCGCCTCCCGAAAGGGACGATATAGGTGAAGGGGATTTCCACTCAACTTTGGCGCGTGGGGGTACAATGACAGAGTCAGCAAGTGAGATGGTTTTTCCATTAATATTCAGACTCGCATTTTTTATCACTGCATGATAAGGCGTAGGATTTGTTACAAAAACATTCCCACCACTTATTTTAAATACTAGCGACTTTGCCGTATCCGCTGAATCCCCTTTAATACCTTTCGGCCTGAAGAATATTTTCACGCGAGAGGTAATCGCCAGGATCAACTGATTCCCAGTCTGCTCACTTTTCTTCAAAATAGGAAGTTGACTAAAACTAAAGTAAAAAATTGATTCTCTATCCTGAGGCAGGTTACTGCCAATATACTGTAACCTAACGGATTGACCTGCATTAGGCTCCATACGGAAAATTTGTGGCGTCGCGATAAATGACGATGAGCCAAGACTTTCACTACTCACATTCTCGTTATCATCCACCTGAAGTTGAACAAGATAAAGCTGATTATCAGGATTTCTCAACTGTATAGTTTTCTCTTTAACTTGCTCAGGATAAATAATTCGTGTGCCAGTCATCACCACGCTAGCATGAGCAGCGTTGAAACTGAACGAAATGAAACCAATAAAAAAAACCAATAAGTTGCGCATTTACGCTCCTCAAAAAATACGAATTCTGACCAGGTACGTGAGCACCTGGTCAGAATATATTAATCAGAGATAGCTTACGGTGTATTCCGCAACAGCGCTGATTTTACCAGCCTGTGCACCAGTAGCATTAATAACGTAATAACGAGCACCAAACTCATAGTTTGCAGACGTTGCATCCTTCGGTAACACCAACCCAGGAACGCTTGTCACGCCAGACAGCATCACCGGAGTGCCGCCAGAAGCAGAAGACATCAGCTGAATACCATAACCCACCGCTGCATTTGTTGTTTCACGGTTGCCTAACGTACCGCTCGTTGCATCAACGTCATAGCCCAGGAATTTGGTTGAAATTGGTGTGGTGGAAGTTGATGAAGCAGTACAACCGCTTACCGAAACGGTAAATGCCGTTAAACCAGCAGTCTGCCCCGTCGTCAGCGTAGTACCAAAATCAGTCACAGTGGTGGTTGGCAGCATAACCACCGAGTTAGTCTGACCATTGATATTTACCGAGCATGTCTGAGAAGTGACTTCACCGACAAAAGTAATCGTCGGCGCAGCAAAGCTGACGCAAGGTAACGAAGTTAAAGCCAGAGCCACTGCAATTTTTTTAACATTAAACATGATATATCCTTATTTTAAAACATTGACAATTAAAAAATTCACCACACAGATGAATACGCTAAAATATCGTCAAACACATCCATTTGAACAATTAACCAGAGAAAGTGATTCACTTAATGTATACTTTTGCGCAAAGCATTTTCTTTTTAAGATATTAAAAAAATAAAATTAAAAAAACAATCCCCCATGCTTAAGCATCACACGTCAGGCAATTAAAAACCAAAAGAAACAGAGAATTAAACATAAAAAAATAAATAGCTAAAGAGACATCATATAAACATCACAAATAAAATAACATGTTAATATAAACATCAATGATAGCTTAGTAGGATATTACCTAAGCCACTAATTAAAAAATATAATACTTAAGCATAAAAACCTCTGATATGTTAACACTCAGCGTAACACTTAATATTAACACCAATATTTAATAAAAATTAAAAACACCACCGCGTTAAAATATTAGAATATCCGCAAAGAAATAGGTATATATAATAGAACGTAACACTCTGATATTAGAGAAGGTAGGAATGAAAACGGCAGGCCGATCGCCTGCCTGGCGGGAATCAATGAATCAGTACAGTAGACGTGCGCGAACGGTGCCCGGAATCGCCTTCATGCTCAACAAAGCTTTTTCAGCCACATCTTCTTCCGCTTCAATATCGATAACCACATAGCCCATCTGCGGCGTCGTTTGCAGATACTGTGCGGCAATGTTCACGCCCTGCTCGGCGAAGATCTGGTTGAGTGCCGTCAGCACGCCAGGACGGTTTTCGTGAATATGCAGCAGGCGACGACCGCCGTGCAGCGGTAGCGACACTTCCGGGAAGTTGACCGCAGAGAGCGTCGAGCCGTTATCGGAGTACTTAATCAGTTTGCCAGCCACTTCCAGGCCGATGTTCTCCTGCGCTTCCTGGGTAGAACCGCCGATGTGTGGCGTCAGGATAACGTTGTCGAACTCGCACAGCGGCGAGGTGAACGGCTCGCTGTTGGTAGCAGGTTCGGTTGGGAAAACGTCGATCGCCGCCCCAGCCAGGTGCTTACGCGCCAGCGCATCACACAACGCAGGGATTTCAACGACCGTGCCGCGTGAGGCGTTAATCAGCAGCGCGCCTGGTTTCATCAGCGCCAACTCTTCTGCGCCCATCATGTTCTTGGTTGAAGCATTTTCCGGCACGTGCAGGCTGACAACGTCACTCATGTTCAGCAGGTCAGAAAGATGCTGTACCTGGGTGGCGTTACCTAGCGGTAGCTTGTTTTCAATATCGTAGAAGAAGACATGCATCCCCAGCGATTCCGCCAGAATACCGAGTTGGGTGCCGATGTGGCCGTAGCCGATAATGCCCAGCTTTTTGCCGCGCGCTTCATAAGAGCCCGCCGCCAGTTTATTCCACACGCCACGGTGCGCTTTGGCATTCGCTTCCGGGATACCGCGAAGCAGCAGCAGCAGTTCGCCGATCACCAGTTCCGCCACGGAGCGAGTGTTAGAGAATGGCGCGTTAAATACAGGAACGCCGCGCTTGGCTGCCGCCACCAGATCGACCTGGTTGGTGCCGATACAGAAGCAGCCTACCGCCACCAACTTCTCAGCGGCAGCAAAAACTTCTTCCGTCAGATGAGTACGGGAACGCAGGCCGATGAAGTGGGCATCACGGATCGACTCTTTCAGCTGTTCGCTATCCAGCGCACCCTTGTGAAACTCGATATTGGTGTAGCCTGCCGCACGCAGACTATCCACCGCCTTCTGGTGCACGCCTTCAACCAGCAGAAATTTAATTTTCTCTTTTTCCAGTGATACCTTAGCCATTTCCCCGTCCTGTCTTTGTTTTACTGATGTTGTGGTGAACGAAAGTTCACCTAAGCAACATATCAAAAAAAATTATTGCGGCAATATGAACGTTTGCGTCGGGGTGATGAAGAAATGTCATCCAGCGGAAAATGCCAGCATAAAATGCTAAGTGGAAAGATAAACGTGGGATGTTAATAATGCGTGACGTAAAAATGTGACACAAGTCACCGAATTTAGCCCGCATAAAAAAAATGGGGGAAATTGTATTTTCCCCCCGGCCAGATCATTTCACGATGGTTTTCACACCGTCGGCGGTGCCAATCAGCGCGACGTCCGCGCCACGGTTCGCGAACAGACCCACGGTGACCACGCCTGGAATGCCGTTAATCGCGTTTTCCAGTGCAATGGCATCGAGGATTTCCAGGCCGTGCACGTCAAGAATCACGTTGCCGTTATCGGTCACTACGCCCTGACGATACTCTGGACGACCGCCCAGCTTCACCAGTTCACGCGCCACGGCGCTGCGGGCCATCGGGATCACTTCAACCGGCAGCGGGAAGTTACCCAGAATATCAACCTGCTTGGAAGCATCAGCGATACAGATAAATTTATCTGCAACGGAGGCGATGATTTTTTCGCGCGTCAGCGCTGCGCCGCCGCCTTTGATCATCTGCATATGGCCGTTGATCTCATCCGCACCATCAACGTAGATGCCTAAACGGTCGACTTCGTTCAGATCGAAAACGGTAATGCCAAGGCTTTTCAGCTTCTCGGTAGAAGCATCTGAGCTTGATACCGCCCCTTCGATTTGTCCTTTCATCGTGCCCAGCGCATCAATAAAGTGCGCCGCGGTAGACCCCGTGCCCACACCGACAATCGTACCCGGCTGTACGTATTGAAGTGCTGCCCAGCCTACTGCTTTTTTCAGTTCATCCTGCGTCATGATCGTTTCGCCTGTGGTGTCATCAACTGCCGCGCATTATAGAACATAACTCTGGAACAATTCGAGCAACCGGGAAACCTCAGGCTGGACGCGATGGAACAGGCGCTCAACTCGTGACCTCCATCACAGTAAACTGCAAACCATTTTCGTCTGTATATCGGGTAAATTTATGTCATAGTGCAGATAACACCTATAGGGGAGTACCTCAGAGCAATGAAACGTCCGGACTACAGAACACTACAGGCGCTTGATGCCGTTATCAGGGAACGTGGGTTTGAACGCGCCGCGCAGAAACTGTGCATTACTCAGTCCGCCGTTTCCCAACGCATTAAGCAGTTGGAGAACATGTTCGGTCAGCCGCTACTGGTGCGAACCGTGCCACCACGCCCAACGGAACAGGGGCAAAAGCTGCTGGCGCTGCTGCGTCAGGTTGAGCTGCTGGAAGAAGAGTGGCTTGGCGATGAGCAAACCGGCTCCACGCCGCTGCTGCTGTCGCTGGCGGTCAACGCCGACAGTCTGGCGACCTGGCTGCTGCCGGCTCTTGCCGACGTGTTGGCCAACTCCCCTATTCGTTTGAATTTGCAGGTAGAAGATGAAACCCGCACCCAGGAACGCCTGCGTCGTGGTGAAGTGGTTGGTGCGGTGAGTATCCAGCCACAAGCGCTGCCAAGCTGTTTGGTTGATCAGCTCGGAGCGCTCGATTATCTGTTTGTCGGGTCAAAAGCGTTCGCTGAACGCTATTTCCCTAACGGTGTGACTCGCTCTGCGCTGCTAAAGGCACCCGCCGTGGCCTTCGATCATCTGGACGATATGCACCAGGCCTTTTTGCAGCAGAACTTCGATCTGCCGCCGGGCAGCGTGCCGTGCCACATCGTTAACTCTTCAGAAGCGTTTGTGCAGCTGGCCCGTCAGGGAACGACCTGCTGTATGATCCCGCATTTGCAGATCGAGAAAGAGCTGGCAAGCGGGGAGTTGATTGACTTAACCCCGGGGCTGTTCCAGCGTCGGATGCTGTACTGGCACCGGTTTGCGCCGGAGAGCCGAATGATGCGCAAGGTGACGGATGCGTTGTTGGCTTATGGGCATAAGGTGTTGCGTCAGGATTAACCCGTGCGCTAACACAGAGAGTGTATAAGGGGGCGGCCAATCGCCGCCGCCCCCTTTAAACGCTTATTTCGCCGCAGGTGCCGGAGTTGTCGCTGAAGCAGCTGGAGCCGCAGCCTGCTCAGGCTGAAGCTGGAACACCACATCCACCTGATCATCAAACTGGATCGTCGCCTGCTCGTAAGTTTCCTGCGCGGAAACCGGCGCCGCATCCGCCTTCATCATCCGCACCATCGGGCTCGGCTGATAGTTGGATACGTGGTAACGCACGCTATATACCGGCCCCAATTTGCTATGGAAACCTGCGGCCAGCGACTGCGCCTGATGAATCGCATCTTCAATAGCCGCTTTACGCGCTTTATCTTTATAGGCATCCGGCTGAGCCACGCCCAGCGACACAGAACGGATTTCGTTCAGCCCGGCCTTCAGCGCGCCATCCAGCAGCGAGTTCAGCTTATCCAGCTGGCGCAGCGTCACCTCCACGGTGCGCACCGCGCGATAGCCTTTCAGCACGCTTTTACCGTTCTGGTAGTCATAATCTGGCTGGGTACGCAGGTTCGCGGAGCTGATATCTTTTTTCGCTACACCGTTCTGCTCGAGGAAGGAGAGATATTGTGCGACACGCTGGTCGGCCTGTTTTTTCGCGCTCGCGGCATCCTTGGCAGCAATGTTGACTTCAATGGCAAGCGTCGCGATATCCGGAACCGCATCCACGCTCGCCGTACCCGATGTCACGATATGCGGGCTGTCCGGCAATTCATTTGCCTGTACCGCCATTGCGCTAAACCCAACTACTGCAGCCAGAGCCATCACTTTAAACTTCACTGTTGTATCTCCTTGGTTATCACCCAACAACGGGGTCTTGCCTGCAAGCTTAGCCGTTGCCAGGGGAAAGTCCATCAGATGAGACCTAGTTCAGCAACGCATGCAGATGTCCGACACCCTCTTTTGCCAGCTGAAATGCAATAAACCACATCACTACACCGACAACGAGGTTAATAATACGCTGTGCTTTAGCGGTACGTAAACGCGGAGCAAGCCAGGCCGCCAGCAGCGCTAACGCGAAGAACCACAGAAAAGAGGCGCTTACAGTGCCCAGCGCAAACCAGCGTTTTGGTTCCTCCGCCAGTTGGCCGCCGAGGCTGCCCAGCACCACAAAGGTATCCAGATAGACGTGTGGGTTAAGCCAGGTCACCGCCAGCATGGTGGCGATAATTTTCCAGCGCCCCTGCTTCATCACCTCGGCATTCGCTAGCTCAATATTGCTGCCCATCGCGGTTTTCAGTGCGCCAAAGCCATACCACAGCAGGAACGCGACGCCGCCCCAGGTCACCAGCGCCAGCAGCCATGGCGAAGCCGTCAGCAGCGCGCTACCGCCAAAGATCCCGGCGCAGATCAACAGCAGATCGCTAACGGCGCAAAGTAAGGCAATCATCAGGTGATATTGACGACGGATCCCCTGGTTCATGACGAAAGCATTTTGCGGCCCCAACGGCAGAATCATCGCAGCACCGAGCATAAGACCTTGAAAATAATAAGATATCACGATATTTTTCTTCAAATAGTTCAGGAATGGCGCTGACTATAGCGCGATAACATCATTAGCGGAAATTGATATTTTTAATAGATAATTAGTTTAACTAATGAAAGCCGGGCGCGATATAAACGACACTCTAATTTATTAGAGTCATGAAGCTAAAGGATTAGAAATGAATATTAACGTTATGCTCTCACGGTCGTTCACTGCATTTGCACTGCTGACGCTGTCTATCGGTTGCGCAAATGCAGAGACCGTATTGCGCTACACCGACCACGAACCGTATGGCAACATGCGAACCCGGGCAATAAAGACTATTTTCTTCGCCGCCATAGAAAAAGAGTCGCAGGGACGATTGCGCATCGAGGCGCACTGGAACGGTGAGCTCTCAACCAGCTATGATGCATTGCACACTCTACAGGAGGGCAAAAAAGCCGATATCGGCATTGTTGTGCCAGAATATACCCCCGAACAGCTCCCCCTATTTCAGGTATTCAAAAGCTTCCCTCTTGGCCCTGATAACGGCGCAAAGCAGTCGTTATTCTTTCAACGTGTGTTTAAAGCGATCCCTGAATTTGATGCTGAACTGGCGCAAAACAATCTGGTCAATTTACAGTTTTTCCTCGGCTATCCCGCAGCCTTCTTTAGCACCACATCCAATATGCCATTGACACATTTACAGGGCACCACCTGGCGAACCGCCAGCTTCTGGCACCAGGCCTATCTGGAAAATGCAGGAGGTCGCGTAGTGAAAATGCCGTGGAATGGGCAAATAACCGAAGCATTAAAGAACGGAACATTGAATGGATTGCTGGTTAATCTGGATAGCGGCGACGATATTCACGCCCAGCAGGCGGCAAAATATATCCAACTGTCTCCACGGCTATGGATGGGGCATGTCTATCTTCTGACCATGAATAAAGCACGCTGGAATTCACTATCGGCCGATGACAAAGCCGCTATACAGCGAGCAGCAGCCCAGACTCAACGGCAAATCGGCCCACTGCTGGATACCAGCCTACGCGAAATGACCGATGCGATGGGTAAACAAGGTGCCGCTATTACCTGGCTCTCCCCTGCCCAATTGCAGTCCTGGCAGCACGTTAGCCGTTATCAGCAGGAACAACAAAAATGGGTCTCAGCACAGGAAGCAAAAGGTCGCGGCGATAGCGGACAAATACTGTCTCGCGTTGCGACGATGCTCGATGCCGCGATGAGCCAATAAAAGAGATAAAAATGCCGGGCATAAACCCGGCATTTTCACAGCGTAGAAGCGATTATTGCTGAGCAGCGCTGCCCGGCTGCATATGCACATCTAGCTGCGGGTAAGGAAAGCTAATACCGTTGGCGTCGAACTCACGCTTAATTTGCTCCAGCACGTCCCAGTAGACGTTTTGCAGGTCGCCGCTCAGGCTCCAGGCGCGCACGACAAAATTCACTGATGACGGCGCCAGTTCATTTAAGCGCACGGTAATATCACGGTCTTTGAGAATGCGGTTATCCGCTTCCAGAATGCGGGTCAGGATCTGCTTAACCTTATCAATATCCGCATCGTAAGAGACGCCAATAATGAACTCATTACGGCGCGCAGGTTCGCGGGAGAAGTTGATAATATTGCCGGCGATAATTTTACCGTTTGGAATAACGATAATTTTACCGTCAACGGTACGCATGGTGGTCGAGAAAATCTGCACGCTGAGCACGGTACCGGCAACGCCGCCGAGATCAACGTATTCACCCGCGCGGAACGGACGGAACATCACCAGCAGTACGCCAGCAGCCAGGTTGGAGAGCGAACCCTGCAGCGCCAGACCTACGGCTAAACCGGCGGCACCCAGCACGGCAATCACTGAGGCGGTCTGCACACCGACGCGGCCCAGCGCGGCAATCAGCGTAAAAGCGATAATCGCGTAGCGTACCAGCGCGGAGAGGAAGTCCGCTACAGTGGCATCAATTTTACGCGCCAGCATCAGGCGGTTGACGGTGCCAGAGACAATCCTCGCCACAATCATCCCGACGATAAGGATCGCAATCGCCGCAACAATATTAACGGCGTAGCTCAGCAGGAGTTCCTGGTTGCGCACCAGCCAGGAGCCTGCGTTGTTTATGCTGTCGACAACGTTTAAATCTTCCATTCAATATTCCTTATGGATACCCGGATGGGAAACTAAAAGCGGCCCGTAAAAGTACAGGCAGGTATAAAGGGTAAACAAAAAATCAGTATTTTGCCAAACCGATCACGTTTTTATACCGGCCCATCATATTGAAAAGGCAATAAAAAAGCCCGCTATGCAGCGGGCTTTTGGTCAAGAATCAGGTTTATCTTACAGAACGTCTTTCGCGTTCAGTTCAGTGAAAGCCTGCTCCAGACGAGCGATCATGGACGCCTGAGCTGCACGCAGCCATACGCGTGGATCGTAGTATTTCTTGTTCGGCTGGTCTTCGCCTTTCGGGTTGCCCAGTTGGCCCTGCAGGTAAGCTTCGTTGGTTTTGTAGTACTGCAGGATACCGTCCCAGGTTGCCCATTGGGTGTCGGTATCGATGTTCATTTTTACTACGCCGTAGCTTACGGAGTCTTTGATTTCCTGAGCAGAAGAACCGGAACCGCCGTGGAAGACGAAGTTCAGGCTGTTGTGCGGCAGGTTGTGTTTCTTAGAAACGTATTCCTGAGAATCACGCAGGATAGTTGGGGTCAGAACCACGTTACCTGGTTTGTACACACCGTGTACGTTACCGAAGGAAGCTGCGATGGTGAAACGTGGGCTGATTTTGCTCAGTTCAGTGAACGCGTAATCAACGTCTTCTGGCTGAGTGTACAGTGCAGAAGCGTCCATGTGGCTGTTGTCGACGCCGTCTTCTTCACCGCCGGTGCAACCCAGTTCAATTTCCAGAGTCATGCCCATTTTGGACATGCGCGCCAGGTATTTGGAGCAGATTTCGATGTTTTCGTGCAGGGACTCTTCGGACAGGTCGATCATGTGGGAAGAGAACAGTGGCTTACCGGTAGCTGCGAAGTGTTTTTCACCCGCGTCCAGCAGACCGTCGATCCACGGCAGCAGTTTCTTAGCGCAGTGGTCAGTGTGCAGGATTACTGGAACACCGTAGTGTTCAGCCATCTGGTGTACGTGGTGTGCACCGGAGATAGCACCCAGGATTGCAGCGCCCTGAGGAACGTCAGTTTTCACGCCTTTACCTGCGATGAACGCAGCGCCGCCGTTGGAGAACTGAACGATAACCGGTGCTTTAACTTTTGCAGCGGTTTCCAGAACGGCGTTGATGGAGTCAGTACCAACGCAGTTAACTGCTGGCAGAGCGAAGTTGTTTTCTTTTGCTACCTGGAAAACTTTCTGTACGTCATCACCGGTGATAACACCTGGTTTTACGAAATCAAAAATTTTAGACATGTTACGTAGTCCTGTATCTTCGGCCGTTAGAAAAGGTGCGAGCTCTATAAAGCGCGCTGAAAATGGGGCAGGTTTCCCTGCCCTTGAATGGCTTACTTCTTAGCGCGCTCTTCGAGCATTGCTACTGCTGGCAGTACTTTGCCTTCCACGAATTCGAGGAATGCACCGCCACCAGTGGAAATGTAGGAGATTTTGTCAGCGATACCGAACAGGTCGATAGCTGCCAGGGTGTCGCCGCCGCCTGCGATGGAGAACGCGTCGCTGTCTGCAATTGCGTTAGCAACGATTTCAGTACCTTTGCGGAAGTTCGGGAATTCGAACACGCCAACTGGGCCGTTCCACAGGATGGTTTTTGCGTTTTTCAGGATCTCAGCCAGTTTCTCAGCAGAAACGTCGCCCAGGTCCAGAATCTGCTCTTCATCTTTGATGTCGTTTACAGATTTCAGGGTAGCGGTCGCGGTTTCGGAGAACTCGGTCGCTACGCGAACGTCGGTTGGAACTGGGATATCGCAGGTGGTCAGCAGACGTTTAGCTTCTTCAACCAGGTCAGCTTCGTACAGGGATTTACCCACGTTGTGGCCTTGAGCGGCAACGAAGGTGTTCGCGATACCACCACCAACGATCAGCTGGTCAGCGATTTTAGACAGGGAGTCCAGAACGGTCAGTTTGGTAGAAACTTTAGAACCACCAACGATAGCGACCATTGGGCGAGCTGGTTCTTTCAGTGCTTTACCCAGCGCGTCCAGTTCAGCTGCCAGCAGTGGGCCTGCGCACGCAACGTCAGCAAATTTGCCGATACCGTGGGTGGAAGCCTGTGCACGGTGTGCAGTACCGAATGCGTCCATTACGAATACGTCGCACAGTGCAGCGTATTTTTTGGACAGCGCTTCGTCGTCTTTCTTCTCGCCTTTGTTAAAGCGAACGTTTTCCAGAACAACCAGCTCACCGGCAGCAACTTCAACACCATCCAGGTAATCTTTAACCAGACGAACCGGAGCAGACAGTTTGTCTTTCAGGTAATTAACAACCGGCAGCAGAGAGAATTCTTCATTGTACTCGCCTTCGGTCGGACGACCCAGGTGAGAAGTCACCATCACTTTCGCACCCTGTTTCAGCGCCAGCTCGATAGTTGGCAGTGAAGCACGGATACGCGCGTCGCTGGTTACTTTCCCTTCTTTAACTGGTACGTTCAGGTCCGCACGGATGAAAACGCGTTTACCAGCCAGATCCAGATCGGTCATCTTAATTACAGACATGGTGAATCCTCTCGTTGATACTTAAAGTTTTGTCGACGCTCAAGCGTCGAGCCTGAAACCAATAGCGGCCATTGCTAACGTGGTGTCGAGCATTCGGTTAGCAAAACCCCATTCGTTATCACACCAGACCAGCGTTTTGATCAGATGCGCTCCACTTACCCGCGTCTGCGTACCATCGACAATGGCGCTGTGCGGATCGTGGTTAAAATCAGTTGAGACCAACGGTAATTCCGTATAGTCAACTATACCATGAAATGCACCCTGTGCTGCTTTTTGCAGCAACTGGTTGACTTCATTTGCTTTTACTGGCTTTTTCACCGTCACGCTCAGGTCAATTGCCGTCACGTTAATGGTCGGTACTCGCACCGCAATCGCCTCGAAGCGGTCACCAAACTGCGGGAAAATTCGCGCAATGCCCGCGGCAAGTTTAGTATCTACCGGAATAATCGACTGGCTTGCTGCGCGCGTGCGGCGTAAATCGGGATGGTAGGCGTCAATCACCTGCTGGTCGTGCATCGCGGAATGGATGGTCGTGACCGTGCCCGATTCAATGCCATAGGCATCATCTAACAGTTTAATGACGGGAATGATGCAGTTGGTAGTGCAGGAGGCGTTGGAGACAATACGATGCTCCGCACGCAGTTCATGCTGATTGACCCCAAACACCACGGTGGTGTCGAGATCGTTGCTGCCAGGATGTGAAAAGAGCACCTTCTTCGCGCCGGCGGCAATATGGGCTTCGCCGTCATGGCGGCTGCCATATACACCGGTACAGTCTAGCACGACATCAACCGATAGCTCTTTCCAGGGCAGCGCTTCAATAGTGCGCTCATGCAAAAGACGGATGGCGTCATCGCCGACGAAAAGCTGTTCACGCTCCTGGCGAACATCCCAGGCAAAGCGCCCGTGGCTGGTGTCATATTTCAACAAATGCGCGATGCCCGCAGCATCTGCCAGTTCGTTGATTGCCACCACGGTGATTTCCGCACGGCGTCCGGATTCATACAAAGCACGAACCACGTTACGTCCAATGCGACCGAAGCCATTAATCGCTACGCGTACGGTCATAGGTCTCCTGCAAGGTTGTCCCGATGCAAAGTGGCAAACAGAGTAATGCAGCCAAACGCTTTGGGAAACCTCACCCGCCACAAACAGTGACTGATTGGTTAAATGTCGAACGATTTGTCGACTGAAACGCTTCAGCTAGAATAAGCGAAACAAGGAATAAAAGGAATGATTGTCCAGACAGAGACGCCTAATATCTGACATGCATCACATTTTGATTGGAATAATATGCAAAGAAATTCCTGAGAATAAAAAAAGGGCCGCCGAAGCGACCCTTTTATTTCAGAGAAAACGCAGATTACAGCAGTGATTTCGCTTTCGCGAGAACGTTCTCAACGGTGAAGCCGAACTCTTTAAACAGCAGATCCGCTGGCGCAGACTCACCAAAGGTGGTCATGCCGACGATTGCGCCGTTCAGGCCCACGTATTTGAACCAGTAGTCTGCGATGCCCGCTTCGATAGCGACGCGTGCAGAGACGGCTTTCGGCAGTACGGATTCACGGTAAGCCGCGTCCTGCTTGTCGAATGCGTCGGTAGACGGCATGGACACCACGCGCGCCTTCACGCCTTCTGCGGTCAGTTTTTCGTAAGCGGCAACGGCCAGCTCAACTTCGGAACCGGTCGCAATCAGGATGATTTGCGGCTGGCCGTCGCTGTCTTTCAGCACATAACCACCACGAGCCACGTTCGCCAGCTGCGCTTCAGTACGTTCCTGCTGCGCCAGGTTCTGACGGGAGAGGATCAGTGCGGTTGGGCCGTCGTGACGCTCTACGCCGTATTTCCACGCAATCGCGGATTCAACCTGGTCACATGGGCGCCAGGTGCTCATGTTCGGGGTCACGCGCAGGGAAGCAATCTGCTCTACCGGCTGGTGAGTTGGGCCATCTTCGCCCAGACCGATGGAGTCGTGGGTGTAGACCATCACCTGGCGTTTCTTCATCAGCGCTGCCATACGCACCGCGTTACGGGCATATTCAACGAACATCAGGAAGGTAGAGGTGTACGGCAGGAAACCACCGTGCAGGGAGATACCGTTGGCAATCGCGGTCATACCGAATTCACGCACGCCGTAATGGATGTAGTTACCTGCGGTGTCTTCGTTAATCGCTTTTGAGCCGGACCAGATGGTCAGGTTAGAAGGTGCCAGGTCAGCGGAGCCGCCGAGGAATTCTGGCAGCAGAGGACCAAAGGCTTCGATAGCGTTCTGGGAAGCTTTACGGCTGGCGATTTTCGCCGGGTTAGCCTGCAGCTTAGCGATGAATTCGTTCGCTTTCGCGTCGAAGTCAGACGGCATGTCACCTTTCATACGGCGGGTGAATTCTGCTGCTTCCTGTGGGAAGGCTTTAGCGTAAGCGGCGAACTTATCGTTCCATGCTGCTTCTTTCGCCTGGCCTGCTGCTTTCGCATCCCACTGCGCGTAGATGTCAGCCGGGATTTCAAACGGACCGTATTTCCAGCCCAGTTTTTCGCGGGTCAGCGCCACTTCGGCTTCGCCCAGCGGTGCACCGTGGGAGTCGTGGGTGCCAGCTTTGTTTGGCGAACCGAAACCAATAACGGTTTTGCACATCAGCAGGGATGGTTTGTCGGTCACTTTACGTGCTTCTTCTACTGCACGTTTAATCGCTTCTGGATCGTGACCATCGATGCCACGGATCACGTGCCAGTGGTAGGCTTCGAAACGTTTAGCAGTGTCATCGGTGAACCAGCCTTCAACATGGCCGTCGATGGAGATGCCGTTGTCATCATAGAATGCGATCAGTTTGCCCAGTTTCAGGGTACCGGCCAGGGAGCACACTTCGTGAGAAATGCCTTCCATCATGCAGCCGTCGCCCATGAACGCATAGGTGAAGTGGTCAACGATGTCGTGACCAGGGCGGTTGAACTGCGCCGCCAGCGTTTTTTCTGCAATCGCCATACCTACGGCATTCGCAATACCCTGGCCCAGCGGGCCGGTAGTGGTTTCAACACCTGCGGTGTAACCCACTTCCGGGTGGCCCGGGGTTTTGGAGTGCAGTTGACGGAAGTTTTTCAGCTCTTCCATTGGCAGATCGTAGCCGGTGAGGTGCAGCAGGCTATAGATCAGCATGGAGCCGTGGCCGTTAGACAGCACAAAGCGGTCACGGTCAGCCCAGGACGGATTCTGCGGGTTATGGTTCAGAAAATCACGCCACAGGACTTCGGCAATGTCAGCCATACCCATAGGGGCACCCGGGTGACCGGAATTGGCTTTCTGTACTGCGTCCATGCTCAGCGCACGAATAGCATTAGCAAGCTCTTTACGTGAGGACATTTTGACTCCAGTTCGGACTGTTGAAGGCAACCCTAACGTCACGAGAGGCGCACGTTACGGGCTTTGCCAGAAAAAAGTGTCAACAATGTAACCTATGCGACAAAGCATGTACATGGAGCATCCTTTTGCCACTTCAGAAATCTCTGGAACAGAGGTTAACAAGATGTAATCCCCTCGCCCGTAAGCCGCGATATTCTTTATACTTAGCCTAACTCTGGCGGCGCAGTTCCAGGGCATTTTCAGATAAACGACTTTGGAAGCAATCTCATGAAGAAACGGGCGATGGTTCTGGCGTTTGGCGCAACTTTGCTGCTAAGCGGCTGCCAGAATATGGATTCAAATGGTTTATTAAGCTCGAGTACCGGTGCCTTGCAGGCATTTTCGTTGAGCGATCAGCAGGTTCAGGCGCTGAGCGACCAGGCCTGTAAGGATATGGACAGTAAGGCTACCATTGCGCCGGCAAACAGCGCTTATGTACAGCGGCTCAATAAGATAGCGGCGGCGCTTGGCGATAACATTAACGGACAGCCGGTGAACTACAAAGTCTATGTAGCGAAAGACGTCAACGCCTTCGCCATGGCTAACGGCTGTATTCGCGTCTACAGCGGCCTGATGGACCTGATGAACGATAATGAAGTCGAAGCGGTTGTCGGCCACGAAATGGGCCACGTAGCGCTTGGCCACGTTAAGAAAGGGATGCAGGTGGCGATTGGCACCAACGCCCTGCGCGCGGCGGCGGCATCCGCTGGCGGTATTGTAGGTAGCCTGTCGCAGTCGCAGCTTGGCGATCTTGGCGAAAAACTGGTGAACTCCCAGTTCTCCCAGCGTCAGGAATCAGAGGCGGACGACTACTCTTATGACCTGCTGCGCAAACGTGGGATCAACCCGACCGGGCTTGCCACCAGCTTTGAGAAACTGTCTAAGCTCGAGGATGGCCGTCAAAGCTCCATGTTTGACGATCACCCGGCCTCGCAGGAGCGCGCCCAGCACATTCGCGATCGCCTGCAGGCGGACGGCATTAAATAATGATTTAGGGGGCAATATTGCCCCCTTGCTTTGATAAGCAAAAAATATTAATAATGGCTAAACGGCATTAATTGATAATTTAAGCGCACAAACCGTTAAATATACGCAGATGCTAGCTCGGTCAAATATATAAGACAACTCCGCAGCGCTCGAGTTTTTATTCTGTATATTAAATAAAAAATATACTATTTACCTTTCATAAAGTTCTTTTACCTTATTTTTAAATAGTCCATAGCTATTCATGAGATCCAGACGCTACGCACCCTGCAGCACGATTCATCGCGACACATCCATTCATACAATGATTGCTTTCGACACTTTTTCAGGCGAATATCCGAAATGTAACAACACAATTCGACCGTCAGATAAACAGAGAAGTTCCCTCCGTGAAAAAGAAATTAACGTTAATTGCTTTAAGTATTATTGCCTCTGCACCGGCTTTCGCAAGCCAACAATCCGACAGCCAGGGTTTTATTGATGACAGTCATCTGGATCTCTTTTTGCGTAACGCGTATATCAAACGCGATTATCGCGATGGGCTGCATGATAAGAGCGAATGGGGCCAGGGCTTTATCGCCACCTTTGAATCCGGCTTCACCCAAGGCCCTATCGGCTTCGGCGTAGACGGTATCGCCCAGTACGGCGTGCGCCTGGACGGCGGCCGCGGTAACAGCGGCGCGGGCGGTATCGACTTTTTCGCTCAGGATAACGACGGCCGCGCGAAATCTGACTTAGCCAAATTCGGCGCCACCGCCAAAATGCGCTTCTCCAATACCGTGCTGAGCTACGGTAACCAGCGCCCAACGCTGCCGATTCTCTACGCTGACGACTCTCGCCTGCTGTATGAAACCTTTACCGGGACCATGCTGACCTCTAAAGAGATCGACGGTCTGGAAGTGAACGCCGGTTACTTCACCGACGAGCAGCGTAAAAGCGACGACAGCCACAATAGCGGCCTGACGAGCATCACCTTCGGCGGCGCGAGCTATCAGTTTAACGACCAACTGAGCGGCGCGCTGTACGCCTCTAACGTTGAAGACGTGCTGAACAAGCAGTACCTCGGCCTGAACTACGCGCAGCCGCTGGCGGCCTCTCAGAAACTGGTCTTCGACTTCAACGGCTATAGCTCTCGTCTGGATCAGGAATACGCCGACTCGCTCGATACCGGACGCAGCAACAGCATCTGGAGCCTGGCTACCAGCTACATCTGGGATATTCACACCTTCAAAATTGCCTACCAGCAGAGCAGCGGCAGCACCGGCTATCACTACGGCAGCTACCAGGATCAGGGCGGCGTCGGTGACGGCGGCAATACCATCTGGCTGGCGAACTCTTATTGGTCTGATTTCAACGGTGAAGATGAGCGTTCATGGCAGGCGTCCTACGCGCTGGACTTTGGCGGGCTGGGTTTACCGGGTCTGAGCTGGACCACGGCGTACGTTCGCGGCGATAACATCAAGACGGCGGAAACCAATAACGGTAAAGAACACGAGTGGTTTAACCAGGTGCAATACCAGGTCCAGAACGGCCCGGCGAAAGATCTGAAGTTTAAGGTTCGCTACTCGGTGCTGCGCGTTTCCAGCAACGCCAGCGACTATAACGTCGGCGGTAATGAAGTCCGCGTTTACGTCGAGTACCCGTTTAACGCATTTTAATCGTTGGGTGGTTCCCGGCGTCGCTGCACTCGGCCGGGCTACATGTTAATCGTAGCCCGGCCGAGGCGTTTACGCCGACGCCGGGGAACCTCCGCGAAGGCCTTACTCGCCCTTCTTCGCAGCCTGGATATACAGCATCTCCAGCGCCAGCGTCGCCGCTGCCAATGCAGTAATTTCGGACTGGTCGTAGGCTGGAGCCACTTCAACCACGTCCATCCCGACGATATTCAGATCCTTCAGGCCGCGAACCAGTTTAATGGCGCGATCGGAAGTCAGACCGCCGATCACTGGCGTACCGGTACCCGGAGCAAACGCCGGATCCAGACAGTCGATATCAAAGGTCAGGTAGACCGGCATATCGCCAACAATCTGCTTAACCTGCGCAATGATGTCATCCACGGTGCGATCGTTCACCTGGCCGGCGTCCAGCACGGTGAAACCGTTGTCTTTGTCGAACTCGGTACGAATACCAATCTGTACGGAGTGGTTCGGGTCGATCAGCCCTTCGTTCGGCGCGGTGAAGAACATGGTGCCGTGGTCGAACTCGCAGCCGTTAGCGTAGGTATCGGTGTGGGCATCGAAATGCACCAGCGCCATTTTGCCAAAATGCTTCGCGTGCGCGCGCAGCAGTGGCAGGGTGACGAAGTGGTCGCCGCCGAAGGAGAGCATGCGCTTACCGGCCGCCAGCAGTTTTTCCGCGTGGGCCTGCAGTTTTTCACTCATCTCACGAGCATCACCGAAAGCGTAAACCAGGTCACCGCAGTCCACCACGTTCAGGCGCTCGCGCATGTCGAAGTTCCACGGGAAGCGGTTGTGCTCCCAGGCCAGGTTGGTAGATACCTGACGAATGGCCGCCGGGCCGTGGCGGCCACCGGCACGACCTGAGGTCGCCATATCAAACGGTACGCCAGTAATGACCCAATCCGCGTCGCTGTCGTACGGCATGAAGTTCATCGGCAGACGAAGAAAACCAAACGCGTTGGAAACCAGGGAGTTATCGTATTGATGACCTAAGGTGCTCATGTGCTGACCTCTTTTAAAATCACTGTAAAAAAAATCCCCTCCGCGTCGTTAGGCCCGACGAGGAAGGGATTGATTTGGTAACTGCATATTTGCGGCAAATTATCGCCGTTATTTTGTACGGATTCAAGTGAGCGCTGAACCCGACTGCCGGATGGCGGCTTCGCCTTATCCGGCCTACTTTCGTAGGCCCGGTAAGCGCAGCGCCACCGGGCATTTACTGTTACTCGTCTTCCAGGTAAGTATAGCCGTACAAACCGGCTTCAAACTCTTCCAGGAACTGCTGCTGCAGCTCGGCGTCGAGATCGGTGTTCTTCACCTGGTCACGGAACTGCGTCAGCAGGGTGTTTGGATCCAGCTGTACGTACTGCAGCATATCCGCCACGGTATCGCCTTCATCAGACAGCTCAACTTCCACGCTGCCGTCAGGGAAAACGAACACATCAACCGCTTCGGTATCACCGAACAGGTTGTGCATGTTACCGAGGATCTCCTGATATGCCCCGACCATAAAGAAGCCCAGCATCGGCGGGTTCTCCGGGTCGTATTCCGGCATTGGCATGGTGGTCGCAATCCCGTCACCGTCGACGTAGTGGTCGATAGCACCGTCGGAGTCACAGGTGATATCCAGCAGCACCGCGCGGCGCTCTGGCACCTGGTTCAGCCCTTCCAGCGGCATCACTGGGAACAGCTGATCGATACCCCACGCATCCGGCATCGACTGGAACAGCGAGAAGTTGACGTAAATCTTATCCGCCATACGTTCCTGCAGTTCGTCGATAATCGGACGGTGCGCACGGTTGCTCGGGTCGAGCTGTTTCTGCACTTCGTGACACATGTTCAGATACAGCTGCTCGGCCCACGCGCGCTCGTGCAGGCTAAAGGTACCTGAAGAATAGCCGACGTGAATATCGTGCAGGTCCATCTGGCTGTCGTGCAGCCATTCGCGCAGCGAGCGACGGTTACCCGGCTCGTGCATCTCCTGCCAGGTTTCCCACATGCTTTGCAGCGCGCGCGGCGCATCTTCAGCCGGCGGCGTCGCTTCGGTGTGTTCGCTACGCTCAACGCCGATAATGTTAGACACCAGCACCGTGTGGTGCGCAGTGACCGCACGACCGGACTCGGTGATCACCGTTGGATGCGGCAGGCCATGCTCTTCACAGGCATCGCCAATCGCCCAGATGATGTTGTTGGCGTATTCGTTCAGGCCGTAGTTCACGGAGCAGTCGGACTGCGAGCGGGTACCTTCGTAATCCACGCCCAGGCCACCGCCCACGTCGAAGCACTGAATGTTCACGCCAAGCTTGTGCAGCTCAACGTAGAAACGGGCGGATTCACGTACGCCGGTGGCGATATCGCGAATGTTCGCCATCTGCGAACCGAGGTGGAAGTGCAGCAGCTGGATGCTGTCCAGACGGCCGCGCTCACGCAGAATTTCCACCAGTTGCAGGACCTGGTTTGCCGCCAGGCCGAATTTGGATTTTTCGCCGCCGGAGGACTGCCATTTACCGGAGCCCTGAGAGGCCAGACGCGCACGCACGCCAAGGCGCGGCACGACGTTCAGACGCTCGGCCTCTTCCAGCACGATAGCGATTTCCGACATCTTTTCGATAACCAGATAGACCTTGTGACCCATCTTCTCGCCGACCAGAGCCAGACGAATGTATTCACGGTCTTTATAGCCGTTACAGACGATCACGCTACGGGTCATGCCCGCGTGCGCCAGCACGGCCATCAGTTCAGCTTTGGAACCGGCTTCCAGCCCCAGCGGTTCGCCGGAGTGGATCAATGATTCAATCACGCGACGATGCTGGTTTACTTTAATAGGGTAAACCAGGAAGTAGTCGCCGTTGTAGCCGTAAGATTCACGCGCGCGCTTGAATGCCGCGTTAATCGAACGCAGACGATGCTGCAGGATCTGCGGGAAGCAGAACAGCGCGGGCAGACGTTGCCCCTGTGCTTCACGGGCTTTTACCAACTCGGCGAGGTCAACGCGCGCTTCCGGTACATCCGGGTCAGGACAGACGCTGATGTGGCCAAGCTCGTTGACGTCGTAGTAGTTATTGCCCCACCAGGCAATGTTGTATGTGCGTAGCATTTTGCTGGCTTCCTGGGAGCTCATCGCAACCTCCTGCATGGAACGTAGTACACCGCGTTCGCCTGCTGACGAATGCGAATCGAATGAAATGTCGTCAGACATAGCGAACCTCAATTATTTATAACAAGTGTAAAACAGTTAACTACTATCGCAGCGTGACGTTGCGATAACAACCCATATACAGCCTGAATAGGCAGCAGAACATGCTGACGCTCCGACTGTGCGACCGGTTTCTTATTCATATCATTATAAAACAAGCACCTGAACACATTATGACGGTTCAGAGAAACCACGAGAAAACTCTTGTTGTGACAAGAGCGCCCTTGTTCAGTGTTCCGTTACCTACCGGCTCGGGAGTCCTGAGAAGCGCCGAAATGGGTATAACATCGGCTGGTATGCAAAGCAGAATGGGGGGTTGCGGGGAACATCGTCGCGCCAGGACGGCACGGTAGAATAAGCAGAATACAACGGTTCATTATCTCGAATCACCTCCACGGCCGCCCCGAAAGACGAACCTCAAGCCAAAGCCAAAGTCTTAGCCCGGCTGGAAGTGGCAACACGAAAAATGACGTGTGCTTTTTTGTTTGAGCCGCGCGCGGCGTTTTATACCGATAACCCACCTAAAATGCAAAATATAAATGCGCAGCTTGCCGCCAGTGTCAGGAAAAATTTCCAATCTCAGTTGCAGCAGAATGCGAGCTATCTCAAAAAAAACTGGCAATGAGATGAAGATGTGACCTAAAATAGCCGTCCAGATGTTAATCCATCTATACCGATTAACACTCAGACTGCCAGTGACGGCAACCATCAAGTCCGTGGTATAATCTTCCATCGTGATTATTCAATACAACAGTTTGAGCTAACCAAATTCTTATTGGGTGATATTAAATATGGCAAAACACCTTTTTACGTCCGAGTCTGTATCTGAAGGGCATCCTGACAAAATCGCTGACCAAATTTCCGACGCCGTGCTGGACGCCATCCTCGAACAGGATCCGAAAGCGCGCGTAGCGTGTGAAACCTACGTCAAAACCGGTATGGTGCTGGTCGGTGGTGAGATCACCACCAGCGCATGGGTTGATATCGAAGAGATCACCCGTAACACCGTTCGCGAAATTGGCTATGTGCATTCTGATATGGGCTTTGATGCCAATTCCTGTGCCGTACTGAGCGCTATCGGTAAGCAGTCTCCGGACATCAACCAGGGTGTTGACCGTGCCGATCCGCTGGAACAGGGCGCGGGCGACCAGGGCCTGATGTTTGGCTATGCGACCAACGAAACCGACGTGCTGATGCCAGCGCCAATCACCTACGCACACCGTCTGGTGCAGCGTCAGGCTGAAGTGCGTAAAAATGGCACCCTGCCCTGGCTGCGTCCGGATGCGAAAAGCCAGGTCACCTTCCAGTACGACGACGGTAAAGTTGTCGGTATCGATGCGGTCGTTCTGTCTACTCAGCACGCCGACAGCATCGATCAGAAATCCCTGCAAGAAGCAGTGATGGAAGAGATCATCAAGCCGGTTCTGCCTACCGAGTGGCTGAACGCCTCAACCAAATTCTTTATCAACCCAACCGGTCGTTTCGTTATCGGCGGCCCAATGGGTGACTGTGGTCTGACCGGTCGTAAAATCATCGTTGATACCTACGGCGGCATGGCTCGTCACGGTGGCGGTGCGTTCTCCGGTAAAGATCCATCAAAAGTTGACCGTTCTGCAGCCTACGCAGCACGCTATGTGGCGAAAAACATCGTTGCCGCTGGCCTGGCTGACCGCTGTGAAATTCAGGTGTCCTACGCTATCGGCGTGGCTGAACCAACCTCCATCATGGTAGAAACCTTCGGTACCGAGAAAGTGCCTGCTGAGCAGCTGATTGGTCTGGTTCGCGAGTTCTTCGACCTGCGTCCATACGGCCTGATCCAGATGCTGGACCTGCTGCACCCGATCTACAAAGAGACGGCAGCTTACGGTCACTTCGGTCGCGAAACCTTCCCATGGGAAAAAACCGACAAAGCAGCTCAGCTGCGCGAAGCGGCTGGCCTGAAGTAAGGTTTAACCGTTTTGCTGAAAGCCAGCCTTGTGCTGGCTTTTTTTATGCCTGTCGCTTTGGGAGCTGTTCCCGGCGTCGCTACGCTCGGCCGGTGAAATCCCCGCACCATAGCATTCATCTCTTTTACGTAACAATTTACAGTTCCACACAATTTAGTGAAAGCGATTACATTATTACTTTCTTGCTGCACAAGCTCTGACTTAACACCATGAAACAGCTTTTCATAATAATGCTTTGTGTTTCAGTAAAGTCTCATTATCGATCTTTTTACTTTATCTGAAACAGCATTAAAATCATGATTAAATTGATATTTAACCTAACGGCAACTTACACATCAGTGTAAGCGATTACACAGTCGTGATTGTAATCACATTTTTTTACGACATACTCTCCTACCCTAAGCATCGATAGAATCAATGACTCAATTGGAGAGCATCATGCCTAACAATAAAAAACAGGGTCGCTCGAACAAGACAATGACCTTCTTTGTCTGCTTCTTAGCCGCCCTGGCCGGACTGCTGTTTGGCCTTGATATCGGCGTTATTGCCGGTGCACTGCCCTTTATTACGACCGATTTCCAGCTCAGCCCACATACGCAGGAGTGGGTGGTCAGTTCCATGATGTTCGGCGCAGCGGTGGGGGCGGTCGGCAGCGGCTGGCTCTCCTTTAAGCTGGGCCGTAAAAAAAGCCTGATGATTGGTGCGATCTTGTTCGTCGCCGGTTCCCTGTTCTCTGCCGCCGCGCCAAACGTGGAAATACTGCTGCTTTCCCGCGTACTGCTTGGCCTCGCTGTCGGTGTGGCCTCCTACACCGCACCGCTGTACCTGTCTGAAATCGCGCCGGAGAAAATCCGCGGCAGTATGATTTCCATGTACCAGTTGATGATTACCATCGGTATTCTCGGCGCGTACCTGTCCGATACCGCCTTTAGCTATAGCGGCGCATGGCGCTGGATGCTGGGCGTTATCATCATTCCAGCGGTACTGCTGCTGATCGGTGTGTTCTTCCTGCCGGACAGCCCGCGCTGGTTTGCCGCTAAACGTCGCTTTAACGATGCCGAGCGCGTGCTGATGCGTCTGCGTGATACCAGCGCAGAAGCCAAACGCGAGCTGGATGAAATCCGTGAGAGCCTGAAGGTGAAACAGAGCGGCTGGGCGCTGTTCAAAGAGAACAGCAACTTCCGCCGCGCGGTGTTCCTCGGCGTGCTGCTGCAGGTCATGCAACAGTTCACCGGGATGAACGTCATCATGTACTACGCGCCGAAAATCTTTGAACTGGCGGGCTACACCAACACCACCGAACAGATGTGGGGTACCGTTATCGTTGGCCTGACCAACGTGCTGGCGACCTTTATCGCGATTGGCCTGGTTGACCGCTGGGGCCGTAAACCTACCCTTATCCTCGGCTTTATCGTGATGGCCGTTGGTATGGGCGTGCTGGGCTCGATGATGCACATCGGCATTCACTCCGCCGTTGCCCAGTACTTCGCCGTGCTGATGCTGCTGATGTTTATCGTTGGCTTCGCCATGAGCGCCGGTCCGCTGATTTGGGTACTGTGCTCTGAAATCCAGCCGCTGAAAGGCCGTGACTTCGGTATCACCTGCTCTACCGCCACCAACTGGATTGCGAACATGATTGTCGGGGCCACCTTCCTGACCATGCTGAACTCGCTCGGCAGCGCCAACACCTTCTGGGTATACGGCGGCCTGAACGTGCTGTTCATCTTCCTGACCTTGTGGCTGATTCCAGAAACCAAAAACGTCTCTCTGGAACACATTGAACGTAACTTGATGCAGGGCCGTCCGCTGCGTGAAATTGGCGCTCGCGACTAACCGTCATCCCGCTTCCTCCCGCCAGGGAGGAAGCTTCTTCTTGCACCACCCCGCTTCACGCTCTATCCTCAGCCGTTATGAAAACCCCTCGCATTCCTATCGCCGTCCAGCAAAACGTCATGCGCAGCCTGCGGGAAAAACTCGCTCAGGCCAACCTGGCGCTGGGGCGTAACTACCCTGAACCGAAGCTGGTCTATCAGCAGCGCGGCACCTCCGCGGGCACCGCCTGGCTGCAGCAGTATGAAATTCGCCTCAATCCCGTGTTGTTACAGGAAAACCAGCAGGCGTTTATTGATGAAGTAGTGCCGCACGAACTGGCGCACCTGCTGGTCTGGAAACACTTTGGCCGCGTCGCACCGCACGGTAAAGAGTGGAAGTGGATGATGGAGAGCGTGCTTGGCGTACCGGCGCGACGTACCCATCAGTTCGAACTGGAGTCCGTGCGCAAAAATACCTTCCCCTATCGCTGCCGCTGCCAGCAGCACCAGCTTACCGTTCGCCGCCATAATCGTGTGGTGCGCGGTGAAGCCACCTATCGCTGCGTCCACTGCGGCGAACCATTAGTTGCCGAAATGTAACTAACGGAAATATCTGGAAGTTTTCTGACCTGACTGATTGCATCTGACAACCACATTGGTTACGTTGCGGGCTCGTTTTGAGATGGAGTTCGTGATGTACCGTAATTTGTCTTTTGCCGTGGCGTTTGTCGCGGCGGCACTCTCTGGGCAGGCGCTTGCCGAAGGTATTAACAGTTTTTCCCAGGCCAAAAGCGCGGGCGTAAAAGTGAATAGCGACGTTCCCGGCGATTTCTACTGCGGCTGTAAAATTAACTGGCAGGGTAAGAAAGGCGTTATCGATCTGGAATCCTGCGGCTATAAAGTGCGTAAAAATGAGAACCGCGCCAGCCGCGTCGAGTGGGAGCACGTTGTTCCGGCCTGGCAGTTCGGCCATCAGCGCCAGTGCTGGCAGGATGGCGGGCGGAAGAACTGCGCCAAAGACCCGGAATACCGCAAGATGGAGAGCGATATGCATAACCTGCAGCCCGCCGTCGGCGAGGTGAACGGCGATCGCGGCAACTTCATGTACGGGCAGTGGAACGGCGGCGAAGGTCAGTACGGCCAGTGCGCCATGAAAGTCGACTTTAAAGAGAAAGTCGCCGAGCCGCCAGAGCGTTCACGCGGCGCCATCGCCCGCATCTACTTCTATATGCGCGACCGTTATCAGCTGAATCTCTCTCGCCAGCAAACCCAGCTGTTCAACGCCTGGGATAAAATGTATCCCGTTAGCCAATGGGAGTGCGAACGCGACCAGCGCATCGCTAAAATTCAGGGCAACCATAATCCATATGTGCTGCAGGCTTGCCAGGCGCAAAAGAGCTAACCTACACTAGCGGCAATTGTTATTTTGCCCTGCCCTCTCCCTGGCGGAGAGGGCGTAGCCACAGATGGAATTCAGACTATGCGCATCCCTCGCATCTACCACCCAGAATCACTCACCGTCGGCACGCAGGTTGCCCTATGCGAAGATGCGGCGAACCACGTCGGGCGCGTTTTGCGCATGGGTAAAGGCCAGGCCATTCAGCTGTTTGACGGCAGCAACCACGTCTTTGAGGCCGTTATCACCGATGCCGGTAAAAAGAACGTGACGGTTGAAATCCAGAGCAGCACCCTCGATGACCGCGAATCGCCTATCCATATTCACTTAGGCCAGGTGATGTCGCGCGGCGACAAAATGGAATTCACCATCCAGAAATCGATTGAACTGGGTGTAAGCCTCATTACGCCACTTTTTTCCGAGCGCTGCGGCGTTAAACTGGATGCCGAGCGTCTGAATAAGAAGATTCAGCAGTGGCAAAAAATCGCGATTGCCGCCTGTGAGCAATGCGGTCGCAACCAGGTTCCGGAAATTCGCCCGGCGATGGACGTCGAGGCATGGTGCGCCGAGCAGGATGATGCGCTGAAGCTCAACCTGCACCCGCGCGCCAGCGCCAGCATCAACACGCTGCCGCTGCCGGTGGAGCGCGTTCGCCTGCTGATTGGCCCTGAAGGCGGCCTGTCGGCGGATGAAATTGCCATGACCGCACGCTACCAGTTTACTGATATTCTGTTGGGGCCTCGCGTTTTGCGCACAGAGACTACCGCACTCACCGCCATCACCGCACTGCAGGTGCGATTTGGTGACTTGGGTTAAAGGAGAACAATAATGATCAAGCTCGGCATCGTGATGGATCCCATCGCAAGCATCAATATCAAGAAAGACACCAGCTTCGCTATGCTGCTGGAAGCACAGCGTCGCGGCTATGAACTCCACTACATGGAGATGAACGATCTTTATCTGATCAACGGCGAATCTCACGCCCGTACGCGCCTTCTGAGCGTTGAGCAGAACTACGATAAATGGTACGAATTCGGCAACGAGCAGGATATTAAGCTCGCTGACCTCGACGTTATCCTGATGCGTAAAGATCCGCCGTTCGACACCGAATTTATCTATGCGACCTACATTCTGGAACGCGCGGAAGAAAAAGGGACGCTGATCGTCAACAAGCCGCAGAGCCTGCGCGACTGTAACGAGAAGCTGTTCACCGCCTGGTTCTCTGACCTGACGCCAGAAACGCTGGTCACCCGCAACAAAGCCCAGCTGAAAGCGTTCTGGGAAAAACACGGCGACATCATCATGAAGCCGCTGGACGGCATGGGTGGCGCTTCTATCTTCCGCGTGAAAGAAGGCGATCCGAACATTGGCGTGATTGCCGAGACCCTGACCGAACTGGGCAGCCGCTACTGCATGGCGCAGAACTATCTGCCAGCCATCAAAGACGGCGATAAGCGCGTGCTGGTGATCGACGGCGAGCCGGTACCTTATTGCCTGGCGCGTATCCCGCAGGGCGGCGAAACCCGTGGCAACCTGGCGGCCGGTGGCCGTGGCGAACCGCGTCCGCTGAGCGAAAGCGACTGGGCCATTGCCCGCAAAGTCGGCCCGACGCTGAAAGCCAAGGGGCTTATCTTCGTTGGCCTCGACATCATCGGCGATCGTCTGACGGAAATTAACGTCACCAGCCCAACCTGCGTGCGCGAAATCGAAGCGGAATATCCGATTTCTATCACCGGTATGCTGATGGACGCGATTGAAAAACGCCTGCAAAAATAAGCTATTGCCCTAAAACGGCGGGAGGGAACCCGCCGCCAATCAGGCCTTTCGCCCCCATCGTAAACGGGCAAGCCTGGTGACAGCCGTGTACTTTCCCCGCATACTGGGCATTGCTGCGTATTGAAACAGGACAAGAACCTCTGATAATGAATTTACAGCATCATTTCCTTATTGCTATGCCATCCCTTCAGGATCCTATCTTCCGCCGTTCCGTGGTTTACATCTGCGAATACAACGACGATGGCGCGATGGGCATCATTATTAATAAACCACTGGAAAATTTGCAGATCGACGGCATCCTCGAGAAGCTGAAGATCACCGCTGAACCACGCGACCCCGCCATTCGGCTGGATAAGCCCGTTATGCTGGGCGGCCCGCTGGCCGAAGATCGTGGCTTTATTCTGCACACGCCACCGGCGTCGTTCTCCTCGAGCATCCGTATCTCCGATAACACCATCGTCACCACCTCCCGCGACGTACTGGAGACGCTGGGTACCGCGCGTCAGCCAAATGACGTGCTGGTTGCGCTGGGCTATGCCTCATGGGAGAAAGGACAGCTGGAGCAAGAGATCCTCGATAACGCCTGGCTGACTGCGCCTGCGGATCTCAATATTCTGTTTAAAACACCGATTGGCGAACGCTGGAAAGAAGCGGCTAAACTTATTGGTATCAATATTCTGACCATGTCTGGCGCTGCGGGGCACGCATAATGAGTAGTGGAACACTGCTGGCTTTTGATTTCGGTACGCGCAGCATCGGCGTGGCCATTGGTCAACGCATTACCGGAACGGCACGCCCGCTGGCCGCGCTGAAAGCACAGGACGGCACGCCGGACTGGAATCTGATTGCCCGCCTGCTCAAAGAGTGGCAGCCGGAAACGGTGATCGTCGGTTTACCGCTGAATATGGACGGCACTGAGCAACCGCTGACCGCCCGCGCGCGTAATTTTGCCAACAAGATCCACGGCCGCTTTGGCGTGGCGATCACGCTGCATGACGAAAGATTAAGCACCGTTGAAGCTCGTGCAGGGCTGTTTGAACACGGGGGATTTCGCGCGCTGGACAAAGGTAGCGTCGACTCAGCGTCTGCGGTGGTGATTCTGGAAAGTTATTTCGACCAGGGTTTCTAGCACGCCCGCCCCCGGGAAATCAATTCCCGGGAACAGACCTGTTATACGCGGCCGAGGTTCATCGCACAGCCCACACATTGGCCAGCTGATATCAGGATATTAGTGACGCAGGTTTTCGTTTGCCCAGCTTACCGCCTGAGTTCTGTTTTTCACGCTGAGTTTGCGGAAAACATTATACAGGTGCGTACGCACGGTATTTTCACTGATGAACAATGCGCGAGCAATATCCATATTGGTCGCACCGTGGCGTAATTCATTCAGAATTTCGCATTCACGTTCAGTCAGTGGAACACTATCATGAGTTTCTTCTGTATGTTCAACAGCATACATTGCCGGGTGCATCACGCTCAATTCAGCCGTCTGCTCGCCGTTTAAGACCGCTTTGACGCCCTCAATTAAGCGCGATTCTTCGTCGTCGTGACGGAAGACGCCGTACAATGCTGGCCATTGTGCCATTTCGTATAATTCGTACTTCTGTGCGCTGTTAATAATAAGCAGGCGCGGAGAGTCGAACTGGGTACGAATAATATCGCGCCAGATACCATTCAGCTTTTTGTTGGAAACAGCGATGTCGAACAACACCACGGTGCCTTTGCTCAGACGCTGCATCAGCGGCTTGTTGATGTTATGCACATCAACGGAAACTGACAGTAATTCAGCAAGGTAGTTGGCAAACGCGTTGGCTTGTACTGACGGATGGGTGATAAGAATAATCTTGCGGGAATTAGATGCACTCTCTGTTACTTCAAACATTTTGAAACTCTCCATAGTCTATTTCCACCATCATGGTGTTTATAAGTCAAAGCAAAGGTAAACCTAATACCATTAATAATAAGGACGCATCAAGAAGTGAAATAATATTTCATAAGATTAGTCCTAATTACACAAATAGAATAGAACGAAGAGCCGAGAAGTGTCAAAAGAATATCAACCTTTTTTTGTAAGCCTACGCAACATAATGTAATTCAACCATTACAAATAACTCATCCTAATAGCTTAGGGATTATTACTCTATTAGAATAAAAATCGTAGTAAGTTATAAAAATGTTTTGCGCATTATCACGTAGAAACCACAAAAAAATACATTCACGCAACAGGATAAATAATTATATTTACAAATGCCATTTAAAATATAATCACTTAAGATGCGCTTATTAAAAAACAGGAATTACATCACATTATTAATGTATACATTGTGGTAGCGAAAATGTTTCAGCGCCGGGGCTGATTTATCTATAGGTTGCCGGCGTGAAAAGTATACTCCCTTCATAACGTTATAGCATCCCGGCTTTCACCCGCTGCTGATAGCTCTGGCTGAAGGTCTGCATCCCGCTCTGCAGGCCAGTCTGCATCACCCCAGCCAGCTGATGCGTCTTACCCTCACGAATCAGATTGCCTACGGCTGGGGTATTGATCAGCATTTCAAATAGCGCCACTCGCCCGCCGTGACTATCCGGCTGCAGCTTCTGCGACAGCACCGCGCACAGGCTGCTCGCCAACTGATGACGTACCGGATCTTTTTCCTGTGCGGGAAAGACGTCAATAAGCCGTTCAATGGCCTGCGCCGCCCCTCGCGTATGCAGCGTTGCCAGCACCAGGTGACCGGTTTCTGCCGCGGTCAGCGCGAGCCGAATGGTGTCGCTATCGCGCAGCTCACCGAGGAGGATAACGTCAGGGTCCTGACGCAGCGCCGCCCGTAGCGCTGCGGAAAATGAAGCCGTGTGAGCGCCGACTTCGCGCTGATGAATTAAACAGCTACCGCTTTCGTGCACAAACTCCACCGGATCTTCGAGCGTCACAATATGCCCCGCCAGTTGATGGTTGAGGTGATCAACCATTGCCGCAAGGGTGGTCGATTTACCGCTACCCGTCGCTCCCGTCACCAGGATAAGCCCGCTCTCTTCCCGTAGCAGCTCCGCCAGCGCCACTGGCGTATGCAGCGCCGCAAGCGTTGGGCAGGCCTCAGGCAGCAGTCGCAGCACCAGAGAGATGCCATCACTATGCGCAAAGGCACTGGCACGCAGGCGAGGACAGCCGGGCAGCGAGAGCGCAAAATCCAGCTGATGGCGCTGCTGCCACTCCTCCTTTTGCGCTTCATTGAGCCAGCTCACCAGCAGCATTTGCGGGTCCGGCGAGGAAAATGGCGCGATCAAAAGCTTTCCGGCCTGACGCCAGCGTGCCGTCCTGCTGCTACATAGGTGTAGATCCGATACGTTATGCTTTACACTAAGCGACACCATTTCTTGTATATCCATAGACCCACCAGCACATATGAACGATATTGCGCATAACCTGGCACAGGTCAGGGAGAAAATCTCAGCGGCAGCAGTACGTTGCGGCCGTGATTCAGAAGAAGTTACGCTGCTTGCCGTCAGCAAAACCAAACCTGCGAGCGCCGTCGAAGAAGCGGTCGCAGCCGGACAGCGGGCATTTGGCGAAAATTATGTTCAGGAAGGGGTGGAAAAGATCCTTCACTTTCGGGAAAAAGGTATCACCTCGCTGCAATGGCACTTTATTGGCCCGTTGCAGTCCAACAAAAGTCGCCTGGTCGCCGAGCATTTTGACTGGTGTCATACCGTTGATCGCCTGAAGATCGCAACCAGGCTGAGCGAGCAGCGTCCGGCAGAGATGCCGCCGCTTAACGTGCTGATTCAAATCAACATCAGCGATGAGCAGAGCAAATCCGGCATTCCGCTGGACGCGCTGGATGCCCTGGCCGCCGACATTGTCGCGCTGCCAAACGTCCGTCTGCGTGGTCTGATGGCCATTCCGGCTCCGGAAACAGAGTACGAGCGGCAACTTGCCGTCGCTCAACAGATGGCAGCCGCGTTTGCGCGGCTAAAAGCAGACTACCCAAGCGTCGACACATTATCTCTGGGTATGTCTGACGATATGGAAGCCGCCATCGCGGCAGGTAGTACAATGGTACGCATCGGCACCGCCATTTTCGGTGCGCGTGATTACACAAAAAAATAAGGAACCTCAAGGAACGCCATGAAGACGTTGACCTTCCTGCTCTCCACAGTGATTGAACTGTACACAATGGTGTTACTGCTGCGCGTATGGATGCAGTGGGCGCGCTGTGATTTTTACAACCCGTTCTCTCAGTTCGTGGTGAAAATAACCCAGCCTATCGTTGGGCCGCTGCGCCGTATCATTCCGCCAATGGGGCCGCTGGACAGCTCCTCATTACTGCTGGCCTTTATCCTCTGCGTTATCAAGGCGATCGTGCTGTTTATGGTGGTGACCTTCCAGCCGATTATCTGGATCTCGGCGGTGCTGATTCTGCTCAAGACGATCGGTCTGCTGATCTTCTGGGTACTGCTGCTGATGGCTATCATGAGCTGGGTCAGCCAGGGCCGTAGCCCGGTGGAATTCGTGCTGATGCAACTGGCTGAGCCGCTGCTGCGCCCAATCCGCCGCCTGCTGCCGTCCATGGGGGGCATCGACTTCTCGCCAATGGTATTGGTGCTGCTGCTGTACGTGATTAACATGGGCATCGCAGAAGTCCTGCAGGCCACCGGCAATATGCTGCTGCCAGGGCTGTGGATGGCGCTATGAGTGCCGTCACGTCCTGCGATGACGGGCTGGTCCTGCGGCTGTACATTCAGCCAAAGGCCAGCCGTGACGCGATTGTCGGGGAGCATGGCGACGAATTAAAAGTCGCCATCACCGCCCCACCCGTTGATGGGCAGGCCAATGCCCATCTGGTGAAGTATCTCGCCAAGCAGTTTAAGGTCGCCAAAAGCCAGGTCATCGTTGAGAAAGGCGAACTGGGGCGGCATAAACAGGTTAAAATTATTCATCCGCAACACATTCCTGCGGGCATTGCTGCCCTGACAAATTAGGATATCCCATGCAAAAAGTTGTCCTCGCTACTGGTAACGCCGGTAAAGTGCGCGAGCTCGCCTCGCTGCTCGCTGATTTTGGTCTTGATATCGTCGCCCAGACCGAGCTTGGCGTAGAATCCGCTGAGGAGACCGGGCTGACCTTTATTGAGAATGCGATCCTCAAAGCACGTCATGCCGCTCAGGTTACCGGCTTACCGGCGATTGCCGACGACTCCGGCCTCGCCGTTGACGTGCTCGGCGGCGCCCCAGGTATCTACTCCGCCCGCTATTCCGGCGTGGACGCCACCGACCAGCAGAACCTCGAAAAGCTGCTGGTGACGCTGAAAGACGTTCCGGACGACCAGCGTCAGGCACAGTTCCACTGCGTGCTGGTCTATCTGCGTCACGCCGACGATCCAACGCCGCTGGTGTGCCACGGCCGCTGGCCTGGCGTGATTACCCGCGCACCGGCGGGTGAAGGCGGCTTTGGTTACGATCCTATCTTCTTTGTGCCGTCAGAAGGCAAAACCGCCGCCGAACTCACGCGCGAAGAGAAGATTGCCATCTCCCACCGCGGCCAGGCGCTGAAGCAGTTACTGGAAGCGATGCGCAATGGTTAACCTGCCTCCGCTGAGTCTCTACATTCATATCCCGTGGTGCGTGCAGAAATGCCCGTACTGCGACTTTAACTCGCACGCGCTCAAGGGCGAAGTGCCGCACGACGACTACGTACAGCATCTGCTGAGCGATTTGGATGCGGATGCCGCCTGGGCACAGGGACGTGAAGTGAAGACCATCTTTATCGGCGGCGGTACGCCGAGCCTGCTTTCAGGCCCGGCGATGCAGACCTTGCTCGACGGCGTGCGTGCGCGCCTGAAGCTGGCAAGCGACGCGGAAATCACCATGGAAGCCAACCCCGGCACCGTAGAAGCAGACCGCTTCGTGGAGTATCAGCGCGCGGGGGTGAACCGCATCTCCATCGGCGTACAGAGCTTCAGCGACAGCAAATTGCAGCGGCTGGGGCGTATTCACGGGCCGGAGGAGGCGAAGCGCGCTGCGCGTCTGGCGAGCGGGCTGGGGCTACGCAGCTTCAACCTCGACCTGATGCACGGCCTGCCGGATCAGTCGCTGGAAGAGGCGCTGAGCGATCTGCGCCAGGCGATTGAACTTTCACCGCCGCACCTCTCCTGGTACCAGCTAACGATTGAGCCGAATACGCTGTTCGGCTCTCGCCCGCCGGTGCTGCCGGACGATGACTCGCTGTGGGATATCTTCGAGCAGGGCCATCAACTGCTCACCGCCGCAGGCTATCAGCAGTATGAAACCTCGGCTTACGCCAAACCGGGTTACCAGTGCCAGCACAACCTTAACTACTGGCGCTTTGGTGACTATCTCGGCATCGGCTGCGGCGCACACGGTAAGGTGACCTTCCCGGATGGGCGCATTCTGCGCACCGCGAAAACTCGCCACCCGCGCGGCTATATGGAAGGGCGTTATCTGGAGCGTCAGCATGACGTCGAAAACACAGATAAACCGTTCGAGTTCTTTATGAACCGTTTTCGTCTGCTGGAACCCGCCCCGCGCGCAGAGTTCAGCGCCTACACCGGCCTCGATGAGAGCGTGATCCGCCCGCAGCTTGATGAGGCGCTGGCGCAGAACTACCTGACCGAGTGCGAGGCTTACTGGCAGATAACCGAACACGGCAAGCTGTTCTTGAATTCGCTGCTGGAATTATTCCTCAGCGAATAATGCAACTTATATATTTGCCGTTATTAATAGCGGCAAATATATACATCGCTTATTCCGAAGTGTTTAAATTCATTTTAACGAATAATTCCCACGTAAACATTTCAATAAAATATTAATACCCATTAATGGATATTAAATAATATAACCCAGCACACAAAAATCGCATTAAACGTATAGACAGATTAAAAATGTGAGAGCGTTATCGTGAAGTTGTCTGACAACCAGGATAATATGTCATACAGAAAGACAGACTATCCCGACAGATATAAACCACGATAATTAATGTGCATGGAGCCTATTAATGAAACCTCTCTCTTTTAGCAAAACGCTGATGTGCGCTTCTCTGCTCGCGTTACTTTCCACCGGGGCAACCGCCGCAGAAAAAGTGACGCTTAAGCTCGCCCACAACCTCGAGCGCAGCCACGTTGTTCACCAGGCTTTCGAGGAAATGGCGAAAGAAGTGAAGCAGCTGTCTGACGGCAAAATGACGCTCCGCATCTACCCAAGCAGCCAGATGGGCAGCGCGCGTGAAACCATGGAACTATTGCAAAACGGGGCGCTGGATTTAACTAAAGGCTCTGCCAGCGATCTGGAATCATTTGATAACGTGTACGCTATTTATAATCTGCCATTCCTATTTAAAGACCAGTCCCACTTTAATAAGGTCGTCTTTGGCGAAGTCGGCAAAGAAATTATGGAATCCACAAAAGAGAAAGGATTCTTTGCACTTTCAGCGTATGTTGCCGGTACTCGTAGTTTTTACGCCAAACAGCCTATTACCCAACCTGAAGATTTAAAAGGGCTGAAAATTCGCGTTCAAGCCAGCCCAACGACCATTAAAATGGTGGAATTAATGGGTGGTTCACCAACGCCTATTTCGTTCGGCGAAGTGTATACCGCCATGCAGCAAGGCGTCGTTGATGGCGCAGAAAATAACGTACCGTCATGGGTGCAAACGCGCCATATTGAAATTGCGAAAGTCTTCTCCGAAGATGAGCATGCCTCCATTCCAGACTTCCTTGTGATTTCAACAAAAACCTGGGACAAACTGACGCCGGAGCAGCAGCAGATCCTCGCTAAAGCAGCCAAAGCCTCAGAAGCCTATCAGCAGAAATTGTGGGATCAGGTCGATGCCGACACCCGTGCGCAGGCTAAAGCGATGGGCGGCAAGATAGTCAAAGTCGACAAAGCGCCGTTCCGTGCCGCCGTTCAGCCGCTGTTTGATGATTTCAGCAAAGACCCAAAACAGGCCGCTCTGCTGGCCAAATTTGAAGCCGCCGCAGAATAACCGCTTCGCGGGCCAGCCCCTGGCCCGCCTTCACCAGGATAATAAACGATGATTTTTACCCGCACTAAACAGGCGGTAGACCGCGCGATCGCCGCGTTCTCCGTCGCGGTCATGATCGCGCTGGTTATATGCGTCGTCTGGCAGGTTTTTAGCCGCTATGTGTTAAGCCAGCCCAGCACGCTCACCGACGAACTGGCACGCTTTCTGATGATCTGGGTTGGTCTGCTCGGCGCCGCCTATACCGTCGGCGCACAGCGCCATCTGGCGATTGATTTACTGGCGATGACGCTGAAACCGCAGAAACAGAAGCTACTCAGTATCGTCATTAATCTGCTGATTTTTCTCTTTGCTGGTTCGGTGATTGTCACCGGCGGCCTGAAGCTTATCGATAAAACGCTCGCCACCGCCCAGGTGTCCGCCGCGATGCAGATCCCGATGGGCTACGTCTATCTGATCCTGCCATTAACCGGCTTCATCATGATGTTTTACGCCTTATGGTTCATCGTTAACGGCTTGCTGAGCCTGAAAAATTCCGCGCAAGGAGCGTGCTAATGGACGGGTATATTGCCTTAACGCTGTTTGGCGCGTTCTTCGCGCTGGTGTTTATCGGCGTGCCGATTTCGTTTTCCATCGGTATTGCCACCGTCGCCTCCATGCTATTGATGTTCCCATGGGATATCGCGGTGATTACCGTTTCCCAGCGCCTGGCGAACGGGCTCGATAACTTCGCCCTGCTGGCGATCCCATTCTTTATTTTTGCCGGTACGCTGATGAACAGCGGTGGCATTGCGATACGGTTGATCAACCTCGCGCAGGTGATGGTTGGCCGCGTGCCCGGCTCGCTGGGCCACGTCAACGTACTCGCCAATATGATGTTTGGTTCCATTTCGGGTTCAGCGGTTGCGGCGGCGGCAGCCGTCGGTGGGACGCTGCATCCGATCCAGACCAAAAAAGGTTACGATCCGGCATTTTCCACGGCGGTTAACGTCTCTTCCTGCATCACCGGCTTGCTGATCCCGCCGTCGAACGTGCTTATTGTTTTCTCGCTTACCGCTGGCGGCGTTTCTGTCGCTTCGCTGTTTATGGCGGGCTACCTGCCCGGCATTTTGATGGGCCTGGCTATCATGATCGTCTGCGCGATTATTGCCAAACGCCGCGGCTATCCTGTTTCCGAGCGCCCAACCTGCGCGCAAGCAGCGAAAGCCTTCCTCGACGCGCTGCCAAGCCTGCTGCTGGTGTTTATCGTGATGGGCGGTATCCTCGGCGGAATTTTCACCGCCACCGAAGCCTCTGCCATTGCGGTGGTTTATACCTTTATCCTGTCGGTGCTTATCTACCGAGAGGTGAAGTGGCGCGACCTGCCTAAGCTTATCCTTGAGTCGGTGGTAACCACCTCCATCGTTCTGCTGCTGATCGGCTTTTCCGTCGGCATGTCGTGGGCGATGACCAATGCCGATATCCCTTATATGATCAGCGACACGCTGATGGGGATCTCCGACAATCCGCTGGTCATTCTGCTGTTGATTAACATCGTGCTGCTGATCGTCGGTATCTTTATGGACATGACGCCTGCGGTGCTGATCTTCACGCCGATCTTCCTGCCGATCGCTCAGGATCTGGGAATGGACCCGGTACATTTCGGGATCATGATGGTGGCGAACCTGTGTATCGGTTTGCTGACGCCGCCGGTAGGCAGCGCTCTGTTTGTCGGCTGCTCGATCTCTGGGGTGAAAATCCAGCAGCTCATCAAGCCGCTGCTTCCCTTCTATTTCGCCCTGCTGGTTGCGTTGATGATGATTACCTATATCCCGCAGATTTCCCTGTTTATTCCACAGGTTCTCGGGCTGATGTAAGCTTTCACCCGCGTAAAAGGGAGGCTCGCCTCCCTTGTATCTTGTATTACGGAATCACGCCCTCTTTACGCAGCTTCGCCGTCCCTTCTTGCCAGATCTTATAGCCACGCTCAAGGTCATCAATACTGAACGACACCCCCATCATCTGTTCATACAGTGCCTGACGCTCTTTCTGTAACGGGGCTACTTGTTTATCTTTTTCCTCCATGGTGGCATTCAGCTTGTCCCGCATCTGAGTATGCTGGCGGTAGTACTCCTCTTTTGTATTCTCCAGCGCCACGTCACGAGCCGCGTGTATAGGTGCAGAATCGCACACTGCTTTTTTCTGGCAGGCCGCCAGTGCCGGTTCATAAACGTTGAGATAATACTGAGACTCAAATTTGGCAAAGCTGTTTTTACGGTCGAGTTCGTCCATCTGCTGGAATAACGCTCGATAAACCGCGCCACGATCGAGCGGCTTGCCGTCTGCATCCGTCCCCCATGAACGTTTGATCTTTACATCCTGAGCATCGAGCTTTTTCTTTAATGCTTCATACTCTGCCTGCTGTTTCTGGATAAGCGTCTTACTGGCAGCGAACTGCGCATCTATTTTGGCAAACTGGGCCATATAGCCGCTGTCGTTAACCACCAGCGCCTTTGTGAGATTTTTCTCGTGGCTAAAGGGGCGACCCACGCTTTTGGCGGCCATTTGCATTGAGAAAAATTCGGTTTTCCAGCCTGAAGCCTTGGTGCCAACGGCGGTCATCATCGCCGAAAATTTTACCGGCTGATCTTTTCTCCAGGTCCGTTCGTAGAAAAGGTAGTCGCCAGCTGCGCCAAGAATACCGTAGAGATCGTCGTTAGACGCGATGTCTCCCTCGACCATATAGGTCGCGCGATTGCCCACTGATTCTAGCGGGCTAAGCTTCAGCTTTTCCAGATGCATCAAGCCGTCAGAATGTTCGGCAAACTGCTGCTTTATCACCTCGTCAGTAGGGGTGTTGTCATTGGCTAGAGCGTGAAAGGGCAAACTGCTGAGCAGCAGCAGCCCGCATGTCCAGGCGAGTTTCATCGGCAAATTCCTTTTTATGAGTGAGAGGGCATCATACGGAATCTGCAAAGGGAAGACGGATAAACGAAATCTGATTCTGGCTACCGGCGAAAAGCAGGTAGCCAGTTAAGAAGGGATTACTTCAGGGTGCCAACCAGCGCCTTGCGGCTCTCTTCCAGCGACACCACGCGACCACACACGTCTTTACCGAAGGCCTGGAAATCCGCCTCCTGGTTTTTCCATTCGTTCTGAATGGCCGTTTGCAGGCCGCCTAAGCTCCCGAGCACGCCCTGAAGCGGGTTACCGCCGCCTTTCAGCACGGCCTTGGCGCCCATTTCGTTGATACTGTCCTGGAGAATGCCGCCCATCGCCTGATTCACCAGTTGTTGGCCATCGGCACGAACTTCGTCGATAGCTTTATAGTGGAAGGTCAGGCCGTCGGTGCGGTGTTCAATAATGCGGTTCATTTGTGCTTTGAGCTGCGCGTCGAGCTTGGTCAGACGCCCGCGCATATTGCTGTTCTCGCCCACTTCTTTGGCGATGATTTTATCCAGCGCTACGCGACCTTTTTCAACGCGGCTACGTGCACCATCATCAATCCACGGCAGCGCGCTGCGCAGTTCGGTCTGGTAGTCTTTCGCCTGCTCGCGCTGGGCGGCACTCAGCGTGTAGACCTTACCGTTGTACGTCACATCGCCGGTTGGGGTAATCACCAGGTTGCCGTTTTCACCTTTTACCTGCACGGTTTTCGGGCTGAGAACGACGTCATCGCGGGGGGTTACGCTGCACTGGTAGTCAGCATGGGCGGACATCGCCGTGAAGGTTAAAACTGCCGTCAGCAGCGTTTTGCGCATCATCACTTTCCCTCAAAACAGATCGGGCCAGCGAATGCTGGCCCCTTATACACTTCATCCTTCAAGCTGCTCTGCGTTGGCTGCGTTGGCTGCGTTCACTCACCCTAGTCACGTACTTATGTACACTCCTGGGGATTCGCTCTCTTGCCGCCTTGATGCAGCTTGAATGATTTCGTGTATATAGACTATTAGTCCCACCAAACGTCGAAAAGTTCGCTGGTGCGGACCTCTTCGTACTTGCGGTCTTCCAGCCACTTACGAACCAGAGCCTGGTGTTCTTCGGTGCATTTACCGATTTCCTGGGTGCAAATCAGACCTTCCCAGGCCAGATAGCCGCTGCCGTCAAAGGCCAGTTTGTTCGGCTCGATCACTTCATCGATAAACTGGTCGACTTGATTATCAATCTGCTCTGCGCTGGTGCCTTCCGGGAAGCGCCATGCCACGGAGAAGCCAATTTCCTGAAACTCATCGATGTGCATTTTTTTACGCAAACGACGGCTACGATTCTTTGCCATTTTATTTCACCCTCTCGAACATTAAGTCCCATACGCCGTGGCCAAGACGATGGCCACGCTGTTCAAATTTGGTTACCGGGCGTGATTCCGGACGCGGTACATAGTCTTTACTTTCAGACAGGTTCTGATATCCGTCAATGGAGGACATCACTTCCAGCATGTGTTCGGCATAGGCTTCCCAGTCGGTTGCCATGTGGAACACGCCGCCCAGCTTCAGTTTGCTTTTTACCAGTTCAGCAAACGGTACCTGAACGATACGGCGTTTATTATGACGCGCTTTGTGCCATGGATCAGGGAAAAAGAGCTGCACCATGTTCAGGGAGTTGTCCGGGATCATCTTGTGCAGCACTTCAACCGCATCGTGGCACATTACGCGCAGGTTATCGACACCCTCTTCGTGAGCGGATGCCAGGCAAGCGCCCACGCCCGGTGAGTGCACTTCAATGCCGAGGAAATTCTGCTCCGGGCGCGCTTTGGCCATCGCTACCAGCGAAGCGCCCATCCCAAAACCAATCTCCAGCGTCACTGGCGCTTCGCGGCCAAACAGGGCGGCGAGGTCGACAGGCTCTTCGCTGAATTCAACGCCCATCACCGGCCAGTAGTTTTCCAGCGCGTGTTCCTGCCCTTTGGTCAGTCGCCCCTGGCGACGAACAAAACTACGAATGCGGCGCAGTGGGCGGCCGTTTTCATCAAATTCCGGTGAAATGACGTCGTTCTTCATAAAAATTAAGTCTGCTTGTGAGAGTGTTCGGGAAACGGGCATTATCCAAAGTTAGTTGCCGGATGCAAGCACCGGAAAGTTCCTGTTTACAGCATAGTACCGCTGTGCTGCAATCTGGCCCCCTGATAGTACAATACTGGAAGCACTGCTTTGACCATGCAAGCGTCTCAATTTTCAGCCCAGGTGCTGGACTGGTACGACAAATACGGGCGTAAAACCCTGCCCTGGCAAATTGAAAAGACGCCTTACAAAGTATGGCTGTCAGAGGTAATGCTGCAACAAACGCAGGTTACCACCGTCATTCCTTACTTTGAACGGTTTATGGCGCGTTTTCCAACCGTGACCGATCTCGCCAACGCCCCGCTCGATGACGTGCTGCACCTGTGGACCGGGCTCGGCTACTACGCCCGCGCGCGTAACCTGCACAAAGCCGCACAGCAGGTCGCTACGCTTCATCAGGGGCGCTTCCCGGAAACCTTCGATGAAGTGGCCGCGCTACCCGGCGTTGGGCGCTCCACCGCCGGGGCGATTTTGTCGCTGTCGCTCGGCAAACACTTCCCGATTCTCGACGGCAACGTCAAGCGCGTGCTGGCACGCTGCTACGCCGTGGGTGGCTGGCCGGGTAAAAAGGACGTTGAGAAAAAACTGTGGGATATCAGCGAGCAGGTCACCCCTGTGGTTGGCGTATCGCGCTTTAACCAGGCGATGATGGATCTCGGTGCGATGGTCTGCACCCGCTCTAAGCCAAAGTGCTCGCTCTGCCCGCTGGAGAACGGCTGTATCGCTACCGCGAATAGCAGCTGGGCGCAGTACCCGGGCAAAAAGCCAAAGCAGACGATTCCGGAACGCACAGGCTATTTCCTGATGATGCAGAATGACCGCGACGTCTTTCTGCAGCAGCGTCCGCCCAGCGGACTGTGGGGCGGTCTATACTGTTTCCCGCAGTTTGAAACCGAAGAGGCGCTGCGAGAGTGGCTGGAGGCACGGAACATCTCTGCCGACACGCTGACCCAGCTCACCGCGTTCCGCCACACTTTCAGCCATTTCCATCTGGACATTGTGCCAATGTGGCTTACTGTGTCCTCATTCACGTCATGCATGGATGAAGGCAGCGCTCTCTGGTATAACTTAGCGCAGCCGCCCGTCGTTGGGCTGGCCGCACCGGTTGAGCGCCTGTTGCAGCAGTTACGCGCCGATTCACTCGTTTAGCGAGCGGCGACATAAGAGGATTGATTATGAGCAGAACCATTTTTTGTACTTTCCTGCAGCGCGATGCCGAAGGACAAGATTTCCAGCTCTATCCCGGCGATCTGGGAAAGCGTATCTATAACGAGATCTCGAAAGAGGCCTGGAAGCAGTGGCAGCAGAAGCAAACCATGCTCATCAATGAAAAGAAACTGAACATGATGAACCTGGAGCACCGTAAGCTGCTGGAAGAGGAAATGATCAATTTCCTGTTTGAAGGCAAAGATGTGCACATTGAAGGCTACACGCCGCCTGAAAAACAGTAAGGGCCCAACGGGCCTTTAAGACATCAACAACACGCGCTCCCGGAATAATGAAAAAATTACTCGCTCTGGCACTCATTGCGCCGCTGCTGGTCTCCTGTTCCTCAAAAAATAAAGGCGATACCTATAACGAGGCGTGGGTCAAAGACACCAACGGTTTTGACATTCTGATGGGGCAGTTCGCCCATAACATTGAAAATATCTGGGGCTTTAACGAAGTTCTGATAGCAGGTCCAAAGGACTACGTTAAGTATTCCGACGGCTACCAGACCCGTAGCCACATCAACTTCGACGACGGTACCATCACCGTTGAAACCATCGCCGGCACCGATCCCGCCGCGCGTCTGCGTCAGGCCATTGTCACCACGCTATTAATGGGCGATGACCCCGGCTCGGTCGACCTTTACTCCGACGCCGACGATATTCAGATTTCCAAAGAGCCGTTCCTCTACGGCCAGGTGGTCGATAACACCGGCGAAGCCATTCGCTGGCAGTGGCGCGCCGAGCGCTTTGCCGACTACCTGCTGCAAACGCGGATGAAAAAACGCACCAGCGGCCTGCACATTATCTACAGCGTGACCATTAATCTGGTGCCAAACCACCTGGATAAACGTGCGCATAAATATCTGGGCATGGTGCGTCAGGCGTCGCGTAAGTACGGCGTCGATGAGTCGCTGATTCTGGCGATTATGCAAACCGAATCCTCCTTTAACCCGTATGCGGTCAGCCGTTCCGACGCGATGGGGCTGATGCAGGTGGTGCAGCATACCGCCGGGAAAGATGTGTTCCGTTCTCAGGGGAAATCCGGCACGCCAAGCCGTAGCTACCTGTTCGACCCGGCCAGCAACATCGACACCGGCACCGCCTATCTGGCGATGCTGAGCAACGTCTACCTGGGCGGTATCGATAACCCAACGTCACGTCGCTATGCGGTGATCACCGCCTATAACGGCGGCGCGGGTAGCGTGCTGCGCGTCTTCTCTAACGATAAAGTTCAGGCGGCGAATATTATCAATAGTATGGCGCCGGGCGACGTTTACCAGACGCTGACCACCCGCCATCCGTCTGCGGAATCACGCCGCTATCTGTACAAGGTTAATACCGCGCAGAAGAGCTATCGTCGTAAGTAATAATTCTCACACTATCAGGCGCTCTCATCCCGAACTCACCGGGGTGAGAGCGGCCTTCCCACCGACCTTCCCTATAAAAATGTTACTTTTGTCACTAAATCGTTTTGCAAAGTAAGAATAATTGCAAAATTTTGCGGTGCTTAACAATGTCTCACTATCCACGTTGATAGAATTAGCGCAAATAACGCCTCTGAATGTTATCCAAGTAACACATACCGCCAAATTTTGTGAGGAAAGTAACATGAATTTAAAGCTGCAGCTTAAGATACTGTCGTTCCTGCAGTTCTGCCTTTGGGGGAGCTGGCTCACCACGCTCGGCTCATACATGTTTGTGACGCTGAAATTCGACGGCGCATCTATCGGCGCGGTTTATAGTTCCCTCGGTATCGCTGCCGTCTTTATGCCAACGCTGCTCGGCATCGTGGCGGATAAGTGGATCAGCGCCAAATGGGTTTACGCCTTCTGTCACCTGGTCGGGGCCGGTACGCTATTTATGGCGGCCGAAGTCACCACACCGGGGGCGATGTTCTTCGTTATCCTGCTCAACTCGCTGGCCTATATGCCAACGCTTGGCCTGATTAACACCATCTCTTACTACCGCCTGAAATCTGCCGGTATGGATATCGTTAACGATTTCCCACCGATCCGTATCTGGGGCACCATCGGCTTTATTCTGGCGATGTGGGCGGTGAGCTTCTCCGGCTTCGAACTGAGCCATATGCAGCTGTATATCGGTGCCGCGCTGTCGGTCGTACTGGTGCTGTTTACCCTGACCCTGCCGCATATTCCGGTCTCTAACCAGCAGCAGAAACAGAGCTGGACCAGCATGCTGGGGCTGGATGCGTTCGCGCTGTTTAAAAACAAGCGCATGGCGATTTTCTTTATCTTCTCCATGATGCTCGGCGCAGAGCTGCAAATCACCAACATGTTCGGCAACACCTTCCTGCACAGCTTCGATAAAGACCCGCTGTTTGCCACCAGCTTTATCGTGCAGCACGCGTCGGTGATGATGTCGATTTCGCAGATTTCCGAAACCCTGTTCATCCTCACCATTCCGTTCTTCTTAAGCCGCTACGGCATCAAGAACGTGATGCTGATTAGTATCTTCGCGTGGATGCTGCGCTTCGGCCTGTTCGCCTATGGCGACCCAACGCCGTTCGGCACCGTGCTGTTGGTCCTGTCGATGATTGTTTACGGCTGCGCCTTCGACTTCTTCAACATCTCCGGTTCGGTGTTCGTAGAGAAAGAGGTTCGCCCGGAAATCCGCGCCAGTGCGCAGGGTATGTTCCTGATGATGACCAACGGCTTCGGCTGCATCCTTGGCGGTATGGCGAGCGGTAAGGTGGTTGAGATGTACACGGTGAACGGCATCACCGACTGGCAGAGCGTATGGCTGATTTTCGCCGCCTACTCTCTGGTTCTGGCGGTGGCGTTTGTTGGGCTGTTTAAATATAAACATGAACGTACGCCTGCGGGTGTGCAGACGGTTGCCCACTAAGGTACAACCCCCTCACCCCGGCCCTCTCCCCGTGGGGGAGAGGGAGAAAAACGCCCGGATTCTGTTGTTAATCACTGCACCTAACGGCCCCCTCTCCCCCATGGGGAGAGGGTTAGGGTGAGGGGAAATCCCACTCCCTACTTCAAAACGTACCCATACAGCCGACTAATCCCGTCGGCATCCTTCTCGCTGTAAACCCCCTGAAGCTCCGGCGAGAAGCCGGGCAGCAGGTTCACCCCTTCTTCCAGCGCCAGGAAGTAGCGCTGCACCGCACCGCCCCAGACTTCCCCCGGCACCACGCACAGCACGCCCGGCGGATACGGCAGCGCGCCTTCGGCGGCAATGCGCCCTTCCGCTTCGCTGATGCGTACCAGCTCCACGTTGCCGCGAATAAACTCGCTGTTAGCGTCCTGCGGGTTCATCACTACCGCCGGCAGGCTGGCTTTGCGGAACATCGCCTTTTGCAGATCCTTCACGTCAAAGCTGACATACAGGTCGTGCATCTCCTGGCACAGTTCACGCAGGGTGTAGTCGCGATAGCGCACCGGATATTTGTTGTAAATAGTCGGCAGCACGTCCGCCAGCGGCGTGTCGTCTTCAATGTGCTGCTCAAACTGGCCGAGCATCGACACCAGCTGCGCCATTTTCTCGGCGGACTCCGCTGGCGTCAGCAGGAAGAGAATCGAGTTGAGATCGCACTTCTCCGGCACGATGCCGTTTTCACGCAGGTAGTGCGCGAGGATCGTCGCCGGAATGCCGAACTCGGTGTACTCCCCGGTTTGTGCATCAATGCCCGGCGTGGTCAGCAGCAGCTTACACGGATCGACGAAGTACTGATCCTGCGCGTAGCCTTCGAAACCGTGCCAGCGAGCTCCTGGTGCAAAGCTAAAGAAGCGACGTTCGCTGGCGATGGTTTTGGTCGGGTGATCCTGCCACGGGCGACCGTCGACGATCGGCGGGATAAACGGCTGGATCATCTTGCAGTTCGCCACAATCGCTTTGCGCGCCTCAATACCCAGCTCGACGCACTCCGCCCACAGCCGGCGGCCGCTCTCCCCTTCGTGAATTTTGGCGTTCACGTCCAGCGCGGCAAACAGCGGATAAAACGGACTGGTTGAGGCGTGAAGCATAAAGGCGTTGTTCAGCCGTTTGTGCGGGCAGAAGCGTGCCTGACCACGAATGTGATTGTCTTTTTTGTGGACCTGCGAGGTTTGCGAGAACCCGGCCTGCTGTTTGTGCACCGATTGGGTGACAAAAATCCCCGGATCGTTTTCGTTAAGATCCAGCAGCAACGGCGAGGTATCCGCCATCATGTCGATAAACTGTTCGTAACCCACCCACGCGGAGTCAAACAGGATGTAGTCGCAGAGATGGCCGATTTTATCCACCACCTGACGGGCGTTGTAAATCGTGCCGTCGTAGGTGCCAAGCTGGATGATCGCCAGGCGGAACGGGCGCGCGTCATCGGCTTTCTCCGGCGCCACCTCGCGGATCTGCTCACGCAGATAACTATCATCAAAGCAGTGGTCGTCAATGCCGCCGATAAAGCCGAACGGGTTACGTGCCGCTTCCAGATAGACCGGCGTCGCCCCGGCCTGGATCAGCGCGCCGTGGTGGTTGGATTTGTGGTTGTTACGGTCGAACAGCACCAGGTCGCCGCGGGTGAGCAGCGCGTTGGTGACAACCTTGTTGGCCGCCGAAGTGCCGTTCAGCACGAAGTAAGTTTTATCGGCGTTAAACACCTTCGCCGCGAACTTCTGCGCGTGCTTGGCTGAGCCTTCGTGGATCAGCAGATCGCCGAGCTTCACGTCGGCGTTGCACATGTCGGCACGAAACACGTTCTCGCCGAAGAAGTCATAGAACTGACGGCCCGCTGGGTGTTTTTTAAAGAACGCGCCATGCTGATGCCCTGGACAGGCAAAGGTGCTATTGCCCATTTCGACATACTGGGTCAGGGTGTCGAAGAACGGCGGCAGAAGACCTTCTTCGTAGCGACAGGCCGCCGTTTCCAGCTCCAGCCACTCCTGCTCTTTTCCGCTAATCACCGCATTCACGCCTTCCGGCGCGCTGATAGCGTCCGACGTCAGCACGAAGACCGGCAGGTTAAAACCGGTACGTTTAAGTAATGCCAGGATGCCGCTGTGGCTGTCCGCCACCGTAATGACGACTGCTGCGACATCGGTAAAGTCGGTGCCGTCCAGCGCCACCACGTTACGGTGGGTGGAGAGACGGGAGACCAGTTCGCGACTGGCAGCAATGTGCATTGATTTCATAAGCGCAACGACCCACTCAGGGAGAGTAAAAGCCCCGGACAAAGCCGCTGGCTTTGCCCCATAAAGCGTCTGGGTGCAACTGGGTTACAGCTCCGACCGCCAGACATCAGTAAAAGCAGACATGGTCTAATCTTACTGTTGTCCTGCAGTGAGCGTGCGTTGGCTTCACCGCATGGTGAGCAATGAGAAAGGGGCAGACCTTCGCGAGCAGGCGAAGTGGCACTGGCGATGTAATGGCAAAGATGTCATTGCAGGCGGCCCCGATTCAGGAAAGGAGAAAATTCGCGCAATCATGGCACCATTCACCAGGGGGTGCAAGACGAAATTTTTATGCACTTATACCACGGAGAAACAAGCACTGAACCGATTAATCAGTCCATAATAATGCAGGACTTATCGATAAGTAACAGGAGTTAACGTGGTTATAGGCCCATTTATTAATGCCAGCGCGGTGCTGGTCGGTGGCTTGATCGGGGCGCTGCTCAGCCAGCGTTTACCGGAGCGCATTCGTGTTTCAATGACCTCTATTTTTGGCCTTGCCTCGTTGGGGATTGGCCTGCTGCTGGTGATTAAATGCGCCAATATGCCGGTAATGGTACTCGCAACGCTGGTCGGCGCGCTGATTGGTGAGTTTTGCTTTCTGGAAAAAGGCATCAATAAAGCCGTTTCCAGCGTACAAAAGCGGATGCTCAAGCCGGGCAAAAGCAGCCAGCATGAGAACTTTATTCAAAGCTTCGTGGCGATTATCGTGCTGTTTTGCGCCAGCGGGACGGGGATTTTCGGGTCGATGCATGAAGGCATGACCGGCGACCCGACTATTCTTATCGCCAAGTCGTTCCTTGATTTCTTCACCGCGATGATCTTTGCCTGCTCGCTCGGTTTTGCGGTCTGCGCCATCAGCATACCGATGCTTATCATCCAGCTCTCGCTGGCATTCTGCGCCTTCCTGATCCTGCCGTTGACTACCCCCGCCATGATGGCCGACTTCACTGCCGTCGGCGGCCTGCTGCTACTGGCAACAGGTCTGCGCATCTGCGGAATTAAGATGTTTGCGGTAGTGAATATGCTGCCCGCGCTGCTGCTGGCGATGCCGATTTCTGCGGCCTGGACGGCGTTTTTTGCCTGACCCGGCGTGCAAAACGGGCAAAGTGGTGATAGATTGTGCAACTCGCCGCAAATTTTATAAATTTCGTTGACGAGTCGAGGCGATTACGGTTTAATGCGCCCCGTTGCCCGGATAGCTCAGTCGGTAGAGCAGGGGATTGAAAATCCCCGTGTCCTTGGTTCGATTCCGAGTCCGGGCACCACTATTTAGAAGAACCCGCCTATGGCGGGTTTTTTGCTTTTCAGGCATATCACAACGCGTTCAATACCCCCTCCCTCAGTGCGTTTACCATGTTCTTAATCTGCTTTATCTCTTCGCGCAGCGCTTTCATTTCGTCGTTATCCGGAATCAACACAATGTAGCCTCCGGCAATCTTCACCGTGACGCCCGTTACGGTGTCGAAACCGGCCTCTTTTAGCCATTTTCCGCTGAGGTTCAGGGAGGGCGTGCTGGTATTGCCTTGCTGAGGGATGTAGCTGACGGTGTAACGGCGCTCGGTTTTTATCGGTGTGGCGGGTGATGGGTGAGCCTGGGTAGGGATCGTAGCCATAAGGGGCAACCTCCAGTATGTGTATATCTAAATACCGCCACTGGAGAGGTCAATCTCACTGGTGGCAGACTGAACGAGGTTGACCTTACCGGCCATACTGGATACCGGCGCACCTTGCGGCGCCCTCGCCCAGCCCACCATTGAGGTGTAACTAAGCGCACGACACAAAAATACGCTAATGCGCCATGTGTCGCCAGAATGTGATATCTCAGGAGGTCAATCCCGGCACCTGATTTTGCAGATGCCGGGCAGAGGTACTGCTATCACTTACAGGCCGCAAGCGGTTTTCAAACGCTAATCAAATCATCACGTTAATCTGGAATTCGCCTCGCAAAACATGGCGACACTGCGCCCTCATTGATACACAAACGTCACCCCAATAATCGACTGCACGTTCCCCGCCGTCACCTGGCCGCTGGTTCGCGCGTAGTTGGCCGTTAACCCCAGGCTGACGGCAGACGTCGTCACCGTGCCAAGCGACACCGTATTGTTAGCCGGAAGCACGCTGCCATTGCGCGTAAGCTGCACGCCAATCCCCTGTGCCGGTGAGGCCGATGCGGTATTGGTGAAGATAGAGTTCGCCGCATCCGCCGTGGTGCCTGACAGGTAGTAGCCCAGCTTCTGACTCTGTGCGCAGTACACCGTCAATGGAATGGCGGTGGAGCCGGGATAGTCAGGCAGCGTCACCGTCACGTTGCGCGAGGAAACATCGCAGCCGCCGGTCGGCACCACCACGTTGTTGTTGGCGTAGATATTCCAGACAAACTGAAAATCATCGCTGTTTTTGTTGTTGGTCTGGCGCAGGATCATCACCGCAATCAACGTACCGGCGCTTATCGCCACGCCACCAGCAGAGCTAATCGGCGTCAGGTAAAGCGCCGTAGGCCAGGGTTTATCAGTCTTTGAGTTATAGATAATCCGGGACGTTTCAGTGGTGGTGGGAAACGGGTAGCTGGTGCCGTTATATTTCACGGTGCCGGAAAAACTCGACAGCACCCCGCCGTAGGCCGAACCGCGCTGCAGCGTCACATAGTCGGTGATGGTATCCGGGTAGTCGTTATGGCAAAAAATCTGCGTCGAGAGATCGACCACCAGGTTTTGCCCCACGTTGACCGCAGGCGCGAGATCCACATAGACGTTGGCGCTGCCACCACCGATAGGGATCGTCGTACCGCTGGCGGTCTTACAGGCAAACGACCAGGCGTTAAATGACCAGCCGGCCAGCAGTAGCGTGGTCAGTAGGGCTATCACGTTTTTCATTACTCTCTTCTCCTGGTCAGGCGTAGGTGTAGGTGACGTTGATGACCGTCTTAATGGTGCCCTGGGTCGCACCGCCGTTAACCGACAGCGCCCTCACCTGCAGCGGAAAGTGCGCGGACTGCGATGCTTCGTCCACCGTCACCGTCGTGGTCGCGCCGGTGTTCAGCGTGTTTCCGCCGTTGTCCTGGAGCTCAAGCTGGATATTTTTGGCGGAGCCCTGATTCTGGTAATAGCCGGTGGCGTCAGCCGTGCCGCTAAAGCTGGCGACGACCCGCGACGTGCCCACCGGGCAGTTGCTGAGTTCAAGCGCCACGCTGTGCCACGCGGATGCCGAACCGGCGGCAAGCAGGCTAAAGGTATAGAGGTCGCCCAACGCGACGTTGGCGTTGGTGGTTGATACCGTGCAGGGCTTCGCCACCACTTTGCCGTTGACGGTAATGGTGACATCGGCAGCCCACAGCGCCGGAGAGACCGCCGCCAGCGCTAACGCCCACAGCCAGCCGTAAAAAAACCGTTTCATCTGCGCCTCCGCTTACTGAAATTCAAGAGTGAACGTCGCCGTGGCGTTAACGTGGCCGGGGGTGACCGGCACCTGCGTCGCCATCAGGCGGGCGTAAAAGTTCAGCGTGTTAGTCTGGCCGGGGGTGAGCGTCGTCCAGGGTATGGTCGACGATGCCGCGTTAATCGGCAGCGTGGTCTGCTGCCCGTTGAGGATCTGCACCCCCATGCCTGCCGCGGCAGACGCGCCGTTATCCAGCTTTAACAGGCTGGTATTGCCGTTATCCGCCACGCCGGTAAATCCCACCTTCACGGCGCTGACCGCCCCGCCGCACGGCGAGAGCACGATGCGAAATGGGACGGCGGGCGTGGTCGCGCCAACGGCGTTGAACTGTTTGGCGGCGTTGTTCATCAGGTCGACGGTAAAGTCTTTTGATTCTCCCGCCACGGCGCAGCCGTTGTCCCTGACGTTGCCGGTGATGGTTATCGTGCTATCCGCCGCCAGCGCGCAGGTAGCCGTCAGCGCAATGAACGCGCTGAGCAGGTAAAAGGGGGTTCTCATTCTTTTGTCCTTAGCGGCACACGGCCGATAGCTGAATCAGCGTCTGTTCCAGGCTCTCATTAGGGATGCGGTAATCCGCCACGCAGCGAGCATCGTCGCCTTCGCCCCACACCACCTGAACCTTCCCGGCTTGCGGCATACCGCTCAGGTAAACGAGGCCGTTATCCGCCACGATGCTGCTGTTCTGGTTGTCAGTCGAGGTCACCACCGCACCAAAAGGCACCAGCTTGCCGCGATGCGTGAGCGTCATCAGCAGCTTCATCCCTACCCGCGTTTTAAATTTCGCCCGCACAATCGCGCCGTGGGTTGGCACCACGTTGACCACCGCATCGTCTAAATCGACGTTATCCGCCAGCGAGTTGGTGTCCAGCGCCACGCGGTTTTCGCGGTACTCAGTGGCGTACGGCAGGACGGCGTAGCCGCGCCAGTCGGTGCGCACCCCGGTCTGGTTTTCTACTCTGGTCCCTTCCGCGCCCGGCGCGCTCACCAGCACCACCGTATCGTTCAACGGTTGGCTTAGCGTCACGCCATTGGCATGCGCCAGCACGCCGCCGCTCATGCCGTAATAGAGCTGCTTCATGCCGTCGCTGTGGCTGTAACCGACGTTGGCGTTGCCGTAGCCGCCGCGATAGTTCAGCGCCGCATAGCCGGTGCTGCCGCTAGAGCCTTCCCCGCCGCTGGCGTAGCCGGTCTGCACGCTGTAGCTCAGGTTGTTATCTTCCAGCAGCGTGCCGTACAGCCCGGCGAGGTTGCTCATGCGGCCGTTAAGATCGTCAGACATGCTGTAGCTGGCGCTGGCGTGTCGCCAGACGGACCGGCTGTCTGAACGCAGCCAGTGGCTGAACGGAATGTTGATGTTCACGGCCAGCATCTGGTCACGCTCGTCCTGCCAGGCGTTTTTGGTCAGGCTGTAGCTCAGCGTCCAGTTGATGTCGCTGACGGCGGTATTCAGCCCGACCTGGAACTGTTCATCCGCGTTGTCGGTTCCCCAGTAGCTTTGGCGGCTACCGCTTACGTAAAGGGTGGCAGTACGCCCTAGCTGCTGGGTCACGCTCACCTGCACCTTGCCCCGTTTGCTATAGGCCAGGTTGTAGTAGTCGGTGAATTTCGGCTTCACGTAAACCGGGCCGTCTTCGGTCACCACGCTATGGCCGCTCATACGCTGGTAGGTGGTATCGGCAAAGCTGTAGTAGCCCTGCGTAGAGTAGCGGTAGCCCACCAGTTGAATATTGGTGCCGAGCTCGCTAAGCGATTTGTTATAGAGGAATCGAACCGATTGCCCCTGCTGCTCGCTGTCATCGGGCAGCGTGGCGTTGGCCTGAGTGATATCCACCGACAGCGCGCCCAGATCGCCCATATTTTTCCCGACGCCCAGGTTAAAGGCGCGATAGCGGTCTGCCAGCTGGGTGCCGCCATAGAGCGTCCATCCTGCCGGTAGCCCGTGCATCAGCGTGCTTTGAAAGAAGGTAGGATCTTCTTGCAGATCGTTGCCGCTGCGGTATTTCCCGGCGGTCAGCGCGTAACGGGTGTGGCCTTCACGTTGCAGAACCGGAACCGAAGAGTACGGCACGGTGAAGCTCTGAACGCTGCCGTCCGCCTCTTTGATGGCGACCTGAAGATCGCCGCCGTTTCCCGCCGCATAGAGATCGTTAATGGTAAAGGGGCCCGGCGGCACCGTGCTGTGGTAAATCTCATAGCCGTTCTGCTTGATAGAGACCTGCGCCGTCCCGCGCGCAATACCGTGGATAACCGGCGCAAAGCCTTTCTGGCTGTCCGGCAGCATATTGTCATCGGACGCCAGCTGCGCGCCGCGAAAGTTAATGCCGTCAAAGACGTCGCCGTTGGTGTAGCTGTCGCCAAGCGTCAAGCGCGAGCGAAACGGGGTGATATCACGCTCCAGCCAGGTGTTGACGTGCTGCCATTGATTCTGGCTGGTTGAACCGCTGCTGTAGCTCCAGGTGCTGTTATCACGCAGCCGCCATGCGCCAACGTTGAGCCCGCTTTGCAGGTTTAGATAGGCGTACTGGCTGCTGCCGCCAACGCGGTTTTGTACGTTATTACCGGTGAAGTTGTAATTCAGCAGCCCGGCGGTGATCCCGTTATCCCACAGCTCCGGCGAAATATAGCCACGCGCCTGATTTCCCATATAGGCCTGAGGAATGGTCAGGTAGAGGCGCTGCTGGCCGACGTCCAGGCGGACGGTCGCATCCTTGATAATCTCCGTAAACGGTACGCAGGCATCAGGCTCCAGCGCGTCCATTCCCTTAATTGCAGCCGTGTTAAGGCCCATGCTGGCAAGCTGGCCGCGCGTCAGGCATGGCATCAAACCGTGGCCGTTTTCACCGGCGCTAAAGGTGACATCGCGGGTAGTCATAAAGCCATCGTTCAGATAGATATCCATCCGATAGGTGCCAGGCGGTAGCTCTTGCCCCTTCTCAAAACTGGAGAGATCCGCAACGGCTGCCGGGTCGTCGGCCAGAAAACGCGGGTTAAAGTAGAGCTCCGCCTGAGCAAGAAAGGCCGGTGAGGCGAGCAAGGTCGCAACGGAGAGTTGCGTCAGCCGTATACGTCGGGCCTGCAAATGGTCGAGGCCAAATTTCAGATATGACATAGTCCCTCCGGTTCGACATCGCCCGGCTGTCTGTTCTTATTCTGTTCAAGGGAGACGGGAAATTCCCGTGGTTTACCGCATCACGCCGATAACGCGCGGCGTCAGTGCGCCATAGTCATTGATGGTTCTGTAGGTAATCTCGCCGCCCGCGTCATCCGGAATTTTTACGCTGGTTTCGCCCATCGGGGGCACCAGCGCGTTTTCCAGCCCGCGCGTGCCCGCGCTAAGCTCGGTAACCGTCAGGTAATAGGGCGAAGGATTGATAAGCGTGAGCTTGCCGGCGCTGCGACGAAACGTCAGTTTCTGAGCAGCCTCTTCCGGCGGCATGGCAAGCTTAGCGGGGCGGTAGTAGAGCTTGATGCGGCTGATAATCGCCAGCTGCAGGGTATTATCGTTGAGTTTAGATTTGTCCATCGCCGGAATCGCTTTGACGTTCATCCAGAACAGGCTTTCTCTGTCCTGTGGCAGTTGGCCGTTAGTCGCGTCGAGAATGCGTAAGGTGTTCTCTTTTTTTCCCTGCATCGCAAACAGCGGCGGCGTCACCACAAAGCGTCCGTCTTTGCTGCCCGCCGCGTTTTCCACCCATGACTGGATCAGATAGGTGCCGTTTTCATCGGTGTTGGTGACCGCCAGCGGAACCTGCTTTTGCCCGGCCGGGTAAATCACGCGGGTCGCCCCCAGCGCCACGCCCGCTTCTGCGCGCGAAACCAGCCCGGTTACCGCGATCAGCAGCCCGAACACCATCATCAACGTTCTTTTCATGTTTACCCTTGTTGTACTCACCGTCATATCCTGCGTTCGGTTAATTACTGGTAGGTCAATGCAAACCAGGCCTGCGCATTGGCCGTACCGCCGACGACCTGCCGTGCGGTCGATCGGTACTTCGCCACAAAGTGCAGCGTGGTGGGCCCATCGTTCAGCCGCACCCAGCGCACGGGTTCGTCGTTCAGCGCAATGCGTCCGCCCTGGTCATCAAACAGCGCGATGCCAATGCCGCTCGCAATTCCCGCGCCTTCTCCCACCGAGAGCACGTTCGGATCTTTGCCATCAGCAACGCCCTGAAATGACACGCCCACGTGTTGGCTGACTTCGGTGCTGCAATCTTCAAGATGGATATCAAAAGCAATCGGGTTGGACTCTTCGCCTACCGCATGAAAACGATGGCTGCTGACCTGACCCATTTTTACCGTCATCAGGCGATCCCCCGCCGCGACGCTACAGGCTTCGGCGACGACGACGCCCTGAAAGCGCATATTTCCGCCGGGTACCGTCACGTTCCAGTGATTTCCGGCCAGCGCCACGGCTGGCAACGTGGAAACCAGCAAACCCCATTTCATCCATTGCATCGTTATCATCTCCGTTCCTTCACGGATAACTGGGCCCCCCTGGCCCCGAACGTCATCCTTGTCGAATGGGTTACTCGTACTGCACTTTGAAGGTGGCGTCAGCGTTCGCCGCACCCGCGGTTGCTGCACCGGTGGCGTAGTAACGCGCCTGGAACGGAATCACGTTGGTGCCATCGTTCAGGGTGGTCGCGCTGCTGAAGGTGGCGCCATCTAATGCCAGCGGTTTGCCTTTGTTGTCGAGGATCTGAATACCGACGTTAGACGCGCCGCCGGAAGCTGAACCCTGCAGCGCCAGAACGGTGGTATTGGTGGTATCGATCGCCGTACCAGAGAAGGCAACTGACGCTTTGGTAGAGACGGTGGTATCGCAGTCGTTCAGCTGAATGTTGAAGCCCACTGCGGAGCTGGTGCTGCCCGCCGTCGCCAGTTTTGCGGAACGAACCTGGCCCATCTGCACGGTCTGGTCGATAGAACCGGCATCGACGGCGCAGGCTGCGTTAACCACTTCACCTTTAAAATGAACGGTACCGCCATTTACAGTCGTGGTATCCGCCGCTAATGCGGCCGTTGAAGCCATAGACAGCGCAGAGATAATAACCAGCGCGACTTTATTAATTCCCATAAAACCTACTCCTTATTAATAGAGAATCTTATTCTCATTTTGTTAAAAACAGCGATGGAGGGTGATAGCGGAAGCATCACCAGATACGCTTTTATTACTTAAGTGAAATTTCTTTGCTCGTGGCAATAGTGCCATTGCCGATCGCCAGCAATGGCACTACCAGCGTCGATTGAGCTTAGAAATATCGAGATAAAAAGAGAGCGCCGCGGCATTATTTCCGCGCAAGCCAAACATCCTTTTAGTTTTCTGCCTCACATAATAAATATGTTTCTCACTGAACCCTGCTAACTTATTTATTTGGGATACTGAGTATCCTTCGCATAGATAGCGAAAAACAATCAGCTCTTTCTCAGAGAAATCTCTCTGATCGTAAATAGATTTACTCGCCTTATACAGGCATAAGTAAAGGTCAGAAAAGCCTATTTTTTCAGAGACTAGCCAAGGAAAAGGCCCCTGAAAATCGCCCCCGGAAGAAGCTTCCATCTTGTATAGCAGTACAATTCGACAACGAGAAGTCGGTGAAGCCAATAAACTAAGTATCCGATGTCGCTCTACAACATCAGAAATATAAACAACGAAGATGTCCCGAACCGATGTGCGTAAGTAGCACTTCGACCGCAATTGCCGAGAGTGGATCGTTGAAACGTTGCCATCCTGAATAACATCATCATCCTGTAATGCCAAAAGAAAAAAACTGTTATCCGAGATAATACATTGCCTCATATATTACCCCAACGTCCTGGTCTAAGTTTTTTATCTAATGTCCGTAGTTCCTGATTCTATAAATCTGTTTGCTAAAATTCGGTTTAATTATATACACAGTGAATATATATCGTCAAAAACGATCAATTAATTATTATTGATAGATATAATCAATTGATTTAATGAATATAGATCGTCTTGATCGATCAATCATTTAATAAAAACAAGTAGATCAATGAAATAGATAATCGTATTTTAGGATTTTTCCATTAATAAGATTTTACTCGTACTGATACGTCCGCCGCTCAATTTGTAATTTTATGTAAATAGCGTATTCAGATTCATGATTTAACTTATTTTTCACATTCGAAAAAATTGATCTAAATCAATTAACGGCAAATAAACAAAAATAGAATTATTGATTCACAACAATTCAAACCCCTAAATTTAATCCATTTTGGGGAGTCATCGCGGTAATAAAACGTCCCAATGGGAGTATAGACGCAGGTTTTCGACAGGGAGGAGTAGAAGACGGCAGGAATGAACAACGACCTCAGGCGCAGAGTCCCATAAGAGGCGCTGCGCCATGGTATAGATTCAACACGCTATTTCAGGCTTTCAACAATGGCATCCGCCAGCACTTCCGGGCAGGCAAACCCTGACTCTACGCGGTGCGTCAGCAGTTTAGATCCGTACTGGCGGGTAATCTGCGGCAAGCAGGCGTCGTGGAACGCTTTAAGATCGGCAAAATAGTCCAGCGTATATTCGCCCTCCCCCGCCCGGCCACGCGCCATGCAGGCGTTAAAGCACGACTCCACGTCCCGGTCGACATACACCACAAGGTCAATCTGCGGGTAGCTCCTCAGGTAATGTTTAATTTGGTAGAAATAGGACATGTAACGGGCCGACGGCTGTTCGGTCATCAGGAAGTTAACGTGGCAGAACACGATATCGCTAAACAGCGAACGTTCTATCACGTAGTTACCATCCGGAATCCCCTGTAACAGCGCCTGACGGCTGCGGGTAATGTAAAGCTGGAACGCTACCCTCGCATCCGCATCGCGGGGATTTTCAACAAAGACCTGCAGCAACTCCAGAAACACCGGGTCTTCATCCACCGGCTCTCGAATGACTTTCCAGCTGGCGCCCGTTTTCTCGGATAGCGCCTGAGCCAGGGGATCTAGCAGTGTGGTTTTTCCTGCGGCAATATTTGCCTCAATGGCGACAATCTTCATGTCAGCACCCTGATGATTTAACGAATTGATGCGGCGTCAGCAGGACGCTCCGTGTGGCTGGCGGGACAGTCTGGCCCTTCACAGTATAGATATTCCTGATATTCGGCGGCATGGAGTAAAGGCTGTTCGCGGCAGCACTCCTGCTCGCCGTAATCGACTCGCATCGACGCGTTTTTGAAGAATGTCATCATGGCGTTTTACACTATCGGGAGGGCTCCCCCATCAACGGTGATGGGGAAGCGGCAGGGTTAGGATTTTTTTGCGCTGTAGACTTCGTCACCGGAGAATTCAGGCTCGGCCCAGAAGTTGATGTTGAACTGCGCGTCGTCGGTCATTTCGATACGGTGCCAGTACTGTGGTGGGCTGGTCGCGAAGCTACCGGCATTAATCACCACTTTAACCTCCGGTTCGGTGGCCTCACCGTTGGCGAAGCCGTAGTAGGTTACCGTCCCTTCCATGACGCAGAGCTGGCCGAAAATACCGGCGGCGGTGTTGTGGTGGCTGAGCAGCGCGGCAGGCACGTTGTCTTTCGTAAAGAATGGGGTGGAACGTTTGATGGTCCAGTTTTTTGGAATTCTGAGATGGCTCATAATGACCTCCGCTTCATAAGTTGCATTTAAAATACATCTTTAAAATTTCACTGCAAAGTCATTATTGCGAATAAATCTCATTACCATAAAAATTATTCTGCTCCCAGAAACGACGAAACCAGCCTGACGGCTGGTTTCGTGCTGACGGTTTGCGCGGCCTATGCTTTGGTTATCAGCACCGGCACGCTCTTATAAGCGGGTGTCAGACTTTGAGTGTCCACCGCATCCAATGAAAGCAGTACATTCGCTTCAGGCAGATAGGCTCCAATCGAGCCGCTCGCCATGCTGTAAACCACTACCGTCAGGCCATTCATCACCCGGCCTTCACTCGGTTTGCCGTCATCATCCAGCGCCTGAATATTAATCACATCGCCTTCCAGCAGTCCGCGTGCGTCGGCTTCTGCCTGGCTTAAGAACGCGACGTCGCGGCGACCGGTGATCCCACGATAGCGGTCGTTCATGCCATAAATGGTGGTGTTGTACTGATCGTGGCTGCGCAATGTTGCCAGCACCAGCGAATCAGCGGGCTGATGCTCGCGCTCTATGGCGCGCTGGTTGCTCACTACAAAGTTGGCCTTGCCGGTAGCCGTGTTCCACTCACGACGCGAGGCTGGCGTATCCATACGGAAACCGCCCGGTTCGGCAATGCGCTCGTTATAGTGAGCAAACGCCGGGATCACGTCGGCAATCGCATCGCGAATCAGCGCATAATCGCCCATCATCGCTTCCCAGTTCACCGGGGAATTCGGCAAGGTGGCGCGCGCCATCTCCGCCACAATCGCCGGTTCTGACTTCAACCAGCGCGAGGCTGGTTTCAGGGCTCCGCAGGAAGCGTGGACCATCGACATCGAATCTTCCACGGTCACCGACTGAATCCCGCTAGCCTGCATATCGCGCTCGGTTCGGCCCAGCGCCGGCAACAGGTAGTTGTGCTTCGCCATCAGCAGATGTGAGCGGTTTAGCTTGGTCGCCACGTGCACCTGCAGATCGAGCTTTTTCATCGCCTCGAAGGTGCGCTGCGGTTGCGGCATCGCCACCGCCAGGTTACCGCCCATGCAGATAAGGGCTTTGGCGTCGCCACGTTCAATGGCGCGAATGCTCTCCACGCTGGAACGACCGTGTTTGCGAGAGACGCTGATGTTAAAGCGTCCTTCGAGCCGCACCAGAAACTCTTCTGACGCCGCTTCGTTAATTCCTACCGAACGGTCGCCCTGCACGTTGGAGTGACCGCGCAACGGGCAGATCCCCGCCCCTTTCTTGCCCATATTGCCCTTCAGCAACAGCAGATTTACCAGTTGCTGCACGTTCTCCGTGCCGTTCTTATGCTGGGTGATACCCAGCCCGTAGCAGATGATGGTGGCGTTCGATTTGTCGTAACGGTAGGCGAGCTCTTCCATCTGGCCTTGGCTGAGACCAGAATCCTGTTCCAGTTCCGCCCAACGACAGCGATGCAGATCGTCGTACAGCTCCTGATAACCGTGGGTATGCTCAGCCAGAAACGCGCGGTCGAGGCACGGTTCCTGGCCAAGCAAAATACGGGCTTCATCCATCTCGATCAGCGCTTTCATGATCCCTTTGAGCAGCGAGGCATCGCCGCCCATTTTTACCTGGTAGTATTCATTGCTGAGGGTAGTGGCGTGGCCTTTGAGCATATCCGTTGGGCTTTGCGGGAAGCTAAAGCGTTCAAGCCCCCTTTCCGCAAGCGGGTTGATGGAGATGATGCGAGCGCCACGCTGCGCCACTTCGCGCAGCGTGGTGAGCATGCGCGGATGGTTGGTGCCAGGGTTGTGCCCAATGCAAATCACCAGATCGCAGTGTTCAAAGTCGTCGAGTTCGACAGTGCCTTTACCCAAACCAATCGAGGGTGTCAGGCCTGCACTGGTCGGCCCGTGGCACATGTTGGAGCAGTCCGGGAAATTGCTGCTGCCGTATTCGCGGGCAAACAGCTGATAGAGGAACGCCGCTTCATTGGAGGTACGCCCGGAGGTATAAAACTCTACCTGTTCCGGAGACGCCAGGCTGCGCAGTTGCTCGCCGATTTCCGCGAAAGCCGTCTGCCACTCCACCGCCTGCCAGGTGTCGGTTGCGGAATCGTACTTCATTGGGTGGGTCAGGCGGCCAATGTTTTCCAGCGCATAGTCACTGTAATGCCACAGCTCAGCCACCGTATGCTGGCGGAAAAAATCCGGGGAAGCTTTCTTGCTGGTCGTCTCCCAGGAAACCGCCTTTACGCCGTTTTCGCAAAGTTCCATCGGCGAACGGTGGCCAGGGTCAGGCCAGGCGCAGCCGGGGCAATCAAAACCTTTTACCTGATTCATGCGGAACATCGCGATGATGTCGCGCGCAACGGCCTTTTGTGAAAACACCGAGGCGGTCACCGCTTTGACTGCACCCCAACCACCTGCCGGCCCTTGATAGCCGCTTACACCCGGAACGCCATTACTCATTTTTACCGCTTATTTTGTACCCAATTTCAATGGTGATACGGTAGCAAGTTCACTGGCGCAAAGATTTCCTCTTCACGAGGTATGCCCGCCCTACAATGAACGGGTTAGAGGGCGGTTCCCTTCTGGTAGCAGATAGCGCTCTTATTCTGGTGAATTTCAGCGCAGAAACGCACCACGATAAAACGAAAATCTGCCACCTAAGTTAAATCAGAAATTATCTTTCTCCCGTTAACATTATCAGGATTTCATCTGATAAAGGCCCCAGGAAAAAGTAGTTGATCTGATAAGCGCTAGCTTTTATTTTCTTCTGAGTTTTCTAATAGGGTCCTACGATGTCTACCATTACAGCCAACAGTATTAGTGAAGCGAAAGAATTAATTACCTGTGGAAAATATAAGGAAATCATTCTTAATTTCGATATTGATGCCGACAGTTTCTTTACCCTCGCCAGCGCCCCACATGATATTAAAATAACTCTCACGGATAGAAATAATCACGCTGCGGAAATAGCAGAATAATAAAAAGAATAAATCGGGATATGGGTATGTTGTTATTTATGGGTACCGCAGCGGCGGCCTTTCTGGCCTCGCTAATGCTTATCTGGGTTGATGACCGGATGGCTGACCAGGAATAAGAGAAGAGACTCCGCGCTAACGTTCAGCGCGGAGTAAAAGCGGGTTACAGTGATTTCGCCAGGCGTTCCACGGCGGTCATCAGCCCTTCCTGCGATACCGTCGAGTACGACAGACGCAGGGTGCGGGTATCCGGATTATCGTTGTAGAATGCTTCACCCGGCACATACACCACGCCGTTTTCCAGCGTTTTTTCCAGCCACTTCATGGTATCGAACGGGTAGCGGAAGCGCGCCCACAGGAACATCCCCCCCTTCGGACGGCTGAACTCGATATGCTCGCCCAGACGGCTTTCCAGCGCATCGGCCAGCGCATCACACTTCTTACGGTAATCTTCGCGGATAAGCGCAATCTGGTTTTCCAGACGGCCCAGGCTCAGGTACTCGGCGGTAATCACCTGCGACAGCATATTGGTGTGCAAATCGGCGGCCTGCTTAACGATCACCGTCTGCTGCGCCAGCCAGTCCGGCATCACAATCCAGCCGATACGCATACCCGGTGCCAGAATTTTAGAGAAGGTTGAGGTGTAGACCACCTGATCTTCGCAGCCCAGCTCCACCGCGTGCTGGTACAGCGGGCGCTGCACTTCATCGGTAAAGCTGATTTCACCGTACGGGTCGTCTTCAATGATCACAAAATCATGCTGCTTCGCCAGCTCCACCAGACGGCGGCGGCGGTCGTCACTCAGGGTTTTACCGCCTGGATTACCAAAGGTTGGCACCAGATAAACGGCCTTCACGCGGGTGGTGGAAAGCAGTTCGGCAAGCTGCTCTACCAGCATGCCGTTGTCGTCAGTATCGACGCTCAGAATATTGGCCTGCGCCAGCTGGAAGACCTGTAGCGCTGCCAGATAGGTTGGGCGTTCAACAACAATCGCATCACCCGGATCGAGTAGCGTGCGGGCCACAATATCCAGCGACTGCTGCGAGCCAGAGGTGATATACACGTGACTTGCCTGGCAGGCCACACCGCGCGCCTGACACAGTTCGCTGACGGCCTGACGCAGCGGCGGGTAGCCTTCGGTCAAACCGTACTGGAAGGCATCGTTAAAGCGTTCGCTCATCACCTTCTGCACCGCCAGCTCCAGCCCTTCGGTATCAAAAAGCTCCGGGGCAGGAATGCCGCCACCGAGAGAAATCACGCCGGGCAGTTTACTGTGTTTTAAGAGTTCGCGGACGGCGGAGGGCTTGAGTTCACCCGCGCGCACGGCGAGTCGCCGATCGTGCATATTCATTTCCTTTTCTGTCTTGTTGTTGTGTTTATTGCAGGCTTGCTTTACGTAGGCCTGATAAGCGAAGCGCCATCAGGCAACCCGACGCAGATTGCCGGATGGCGGCCCCGCCTTATCCGGCCTACAATTCGTTATCTTTTATTACCACCAGCGGTTCAATATCGCTCTCTTTTTTAATCACCAGAGATTCGTCACCGCGTAAACAGGTGCCGCCATAATTACCGCCGACGGTAAAGGTACATACCTGAATATATTTTCCTGCGACGTTTGGCAAGCACCAAAGTTGCTGATAAATATTTTTTCTATCGACAAATTTACCGCTGGTTTGATCCAGTAACCGATCGTTCCCGCTGACCAGATCGATATTACTGCCGCAGCGACCGGAAATAGGCTTAATCGCATAACCCGTTTTTGCCAGATGTTCGCTGACTTCGAAATCGGTATCCAGCAGATACGGATGGTTCGGGAACAGCGACCACAGCACTGGCAGAATCGCTTTGTTGCCAGGGATAACCGTCCACAGCGGCTCAAAGACCATCACTTCCGGACGTAGCAGCACGTCAATCAGACGCACTTCGTTATCCGGATTACCGGTGCGAATCGGCACGGCGGCATATTCATCTTCGTCAACCTCGCGCACCTGTTCGATGGCAGTTTCCCACGCCCAGGTTTTCCACACGCAGTTCACCAGACGTCCATCACCGTCAATTAACTGACCGGCGGCATCCCAGCGCAGCTCGTCCAGGCCATAAAGAATTTTGCTCTCAAAGCCGGCCTGTTCGAGGGCACGCTGCATAAACTGAGCGTGATAATTCTCTTCCAGATCGTTGTCCTGCATGATGTGCACAAACGGTCTGGCCTGGCTGTGTTTCCACGCGCCCACCAGTTCACCCAGCAGATCTTCCGCCGGGTTATGGCCGTTGCCGCGGTAGCCGGTTTTCAGCCACTGTTCGAGGATCAAACCACCTTCGGTGTGGCAGGATGCGGAGTCGGCGTTGTACTCGTAAACCTTCAGCCCGCGCTCGTCCATGCAGAAGTCCATGCGCCCGGTGATCATATCGTGACGACGACGCTGCCAGGAGAGGCGCAGACGCGGCCAAAGGATTTTCGGGATGTCGAACAGCGCCAGCAGGTTATCGTCGCGCATCACTTTGTCGGTCGCGTGGAGATACATCAGGTGCATCTCGTTGGTCGCTTTGATCAGCTCCTGCTCAGCGCTTTCAGTCATGGTGAAGTACTGATAAGGATCGGCGTTGATCACGTGACCGTTGGCGGCGATATAGGCCTGCTGGAGCGAATCTTTTTCATCCAGCCATTTGCCCTCAAACTGGCCGTTGTTCTCCAGTCGCGCGCCGCCAAGCTTGAGCGCTTCACCGGCAATGGCCGGCTGCGGCAGGCCGTAGCGTGCATCGTCGGTCTGGATCATCCAGCCCAGAATAGTAGTGTCGTCGAAGGTGTCATGCAGCGTGTAGTGGCCGTCTTTGACCTCGAGCGTCAGCTCACGGGTCCACTGCTGGCCTGCTGGCAGCGGCGAGTGCAGTACGTTCTGCTCTGCAATGCGCACCTTGTTGCCCAGCAGTTGGGTCACCACCGCCACATGGCCAGTTTCATTAAACTCACCGCCCTTTTGCCAGATTAGCAAAGAGCCGACGAGCGGCGCACGGCGGGAACCATTGGCAAACGCCTGGAGCGGGAGAATCGCATCGTTCACCACCTGGCGCAGATAGCGCAGCGAGAAGATCTCGTAGGCCATGCCCACATCGGTGAAGACAAATCCATAGTTGATAAACAGGAAACGGCGGGCGAACTCGACGCACTGCCACTTGTGGCCCATGTATTCGTTGTCGATATAGCTACGAAACGATGCGTCGTCAGGCATGTCGCCCGGTTTTAAGCTGCTGTAATTTGAAGAGTAAATCGCTACGCCACCCGGCGCATACCCCAACAACGTGCCAAATGGGGCGTCACTATTGGTACTTCCCTTGCTCATGAACCTTCCTCAAACATACCGTGCGATTTTCTCGCCCGCACGTTGAAATTAATCCAACAAAAGTGGATTAATCATACACCCGTGTATGCGAGGATGACCCATCGGGGTAAAAATATTCATCCGAAAAATGCACACTTAACCCATCAGGAGTCCACATGAGTTTACAGGCACAACCGCTGGTCTGGGGCCACGGCACACGCACGTTTGAAGTGTTCCTGGAGCCAACCTGCCCATTTTCCGTTAAGACTTTCAACAAGCTGGACGCGTTGCTGGAACTCGTCGGTGAAGAGAACGTTAGCGTCAAAATTCGCTTACAGTCACAGCCGTGGCATCTGTTCTCCGGCGTGATTGTGCGCTGTATTCTTGCCGCCTCCACGCTGCCCGACGGTAAAGCGGCGGCGCATAAGGTGATGAAAGCGGTAGCCGATCATCGCGAAGAATTTGAGTTTACCGACCACTGTAGCGGCCCGAATATGGACGCCACGCCGCAGGAGATTATCGCGAGGATTGAGCGCTACAGCGGCGTACCGCTAGCCGCAGCGTTCGCCGAACCGGAGCTGCAAAAAGAGATTAAATGGCATGCTCGTTACGCGCGCCAGAACGGGATTCACGTCTCCCCCACCTTTATGGTCAACGGTCTGGTACAGCCGGATCTGGGCAGCGGTGACGACGTTAGCGTCTGGGCGGCACGGATTTTTGCCTGAAGCTGCTAAACTTCACTACCTCAACACATCATCAAAATAAGGCGAGCGATTATGTCAGAGAACACCTATCAGCCACCCAAAGTGTGGGAATGGAAGCAAAACAACGGCGGCGCATTTGCCAATATTAACCGCCCGATTTCCGGTGCCACTCATGAACAAGCGCTGCCGGTAGGCCATCACCCGCTCCAGCTTTACTCTCTGGGTACACCCAACGGCCAGAAAGTGACGATTATGCTGGAAGAGTTGCTGGCGGCAGGCGTAACGGAAGCAGAATACGACGCGTGGCTGATTCGCATTGGCGAGGGCGATCAGTTCTCCAGCGGCTTTGTGGAAGTGAACCCGAACTCGAAGATCCCGGCACTTAGCGACCACTCCACCACGCCGCCAACCCGCGTGTTTGAGTCCGGCAACATCCTGCTCTATCTGGCAGAGAAATTTGGTCACTTCCTGCCAAAAGATCCGGCCGGGCGCACCGAAACCCTGAACTGGTTGTTCTGGCTACAGGGCTCAGCCCCGTTCCTCGGCGGCGGTTTTGGTCACTTCTATAACTACGCGCCGGTGAAGATTGAGTACGCTATTGACCGCTTCACCATGGAAGCGAAGCGTCAGCTGGACGTGCTGGATAAGCAACTGGCGCGCGGGCGTTACGTGGCGGGTGAAGAGTACACCATCGCCGATATCGCTATCTGGCCGTGGTATGGCAACGTGGTGCTGGGGAATGTGTACGGGGCAGATGAGTTCCTGGATGCGCAGAGCTACAAGAACGTGATGCGCTGGGCGCAGGACATCGCCAGCCGTCCAGGCGTGAAGCGCGGTCGTATCGTCAACCGTACTAATGGCCCGCTGAACGAACAGCTGCACGAGCGTCATGACGCCAGTGACTTCGATACCCATACCGAAGACAAGCGTCAGCAATCATGATGAAAAGCCGGGTGCCAGGCACCCGGCTTTATTGACCTTCCAGCCGGTAGCCCGCCATAAAGTAGCGAACGGTGGTGCTGGAATCATGCTCTTTGAAGAAATCCATCACCATCTCTTTATCCAGCCCGTAGCGCCGCGTTAATACCCCTGCCTCCCAGGCACTAAGCTGACGGTCACCGGTTTTCTCAAACATACGGTGCGAAAAGCCCAGCACAAAACCACGCTTATAGTCGGTGCAAAAGCCGACCACCTTCTGCGCACTGTCGGCATAAGGTGCCTTCAGTCCCGCAATTAACCCTTTGCCAAAATGGTTGTCCATCTCTACGCCCTTAATCGTTATATATAAAATTATATAGCGATTTTTTGAGCGATGGCTAGCGCTATTTAAGGGCTACCCCTAAAGAGGAATAAAGCGCGTATTTTTCATCCTCATCTATGACAGTGTGATCGGCACAACGGGCGTGTGTCACAAAAAAAAGTACGCTGGGAACAGCGTTTCAAAATAAAAAGAGAAGGAGACTTTATGGCCTGGCAAGCAAACCCAGCCCGTTATGAACAGATGCAGTATCGCTACTGCGGCCGCAGCGGTTTACAACTTCCGGCGCTGTCCCTCGGCCTATGGCACAGTTTCGGCCATATCAGCGCCCTCGATGGCCAGCGCGCGCTGCTGCGCAAAGCCTTTGACTGCGGCATCACCCATTTCGATCTGGCCAATAACTACGGGCCGCCGCCGGGCAGCGCCGAGGAGAACTTTGGCCGCCTGCTGCGGGAAGACTTCGCGGGCTATCGCGATGAGCTGATTATCTCTACCAAGGCCGGTTACGACATGTGGCCTGGGCCTTACGGCTCCGGCGGCTCTCGCAAATATCTGCTGGCAAGCCTCGACCAGAGCCTGCAGCGTATGGGGCTGGAGTACGTGGATATCTTCTATTCCCACCGCGTGGATGAGAAAACGCCGATGGAAGAGACCGCCGCGGCGTTAGCGCAGGCGGTGCAGAGCGGGAAAGCGCTGTACGTGGGCATCTCCTCCTACTCTTCCGAACGCACCCAGACGATGGTTGAACTGCTGCGCGAATGGAAGATCCCGCTGCTGATCCATCAACCTTCTTATAACCTGCTGAACCGCTGGGTGGACAAGAGCGGCCTGCTGAATACCCTTGAGCACAACGGCGTAGGCTGTATTGCCTTTACCCCGCTGGCGCAGGGGCTGCTGACCGGCAAATACCTGAACGGTATTCCGGAAGGTTCCCGTATGCAGACGGAAGGGAAAAAGGCGCGCGGCCTGACGGAGAAGATGCTGAGCGAGAGCAACCTCAACAGCCTGCGTTTGCTCAACGAGATGGCGCAGCAGCGCGGTCAGTCGATGGCGCAGATGGCGCTAAGCTGGCTGCTGAAAGACAGCCGCGTGACCTCGGTGTTGATTGGCGCAAGCCGCCCGGAGCAAATTGAGGAGAACGTGAAGGCGCTGGAGAATCTGAGCTTTTCGGCAGAGGAACTGGCGCAGATTGATAAGCATGTTGCCGATGGGCAGTTGAATTTGTGGCAGGCGTCGTCAGATAAGTAAAAGCTCGAACATGTAGGCCTGATAAGCGTAGCGCCATCAGGCAGCCCGGCGCACATTGCCGGATGGCGGCGATACCTTATCCGGCCTACAAACGTGCCGGATAAGGCATTTATATCGTTATTTTTTCCCGCGAGTCAGGCTATCCAGATAGCCCATCACAAACGCCGACAGCACAAACGTCAGGTGGATAATCACGTACCACATCAGCTTGTTGTCCGGCACGTTTTTGGCATCCATAAACACGCGCAGCAGGTGAATAGAAGAGATAGCCACAATCGACGCGGCAACCTTGTTCTTCAGCGAGGTCGCATCCATTTTCCCCAGCCAGTTGAGCTTCTCTTTGTGCTCGCTGATATCCAACTGCGAGACAAAGTTTTCATAGCCGGAAAACATCACCATCACCAGCAGCCCGCCCACCAGCGTCATATCCACCAGCGACAGCAGCGTCAGGATAAGATCCGCTTCCGCCATGCTGAAAATATTCGGCAGAACGTGAAGGATCTCCTGAAAGAACTTCAGGGTTAACGCCAGCAGCGCCAGCGAAAGACCGAAGTAGACCGGGGCCAGAATCCATCGCGACGCGTACATCGCATTTTCCAGAAAACGTTCCATAATGTCCTGTTCGTCAGTCAAATTCGGCTTAGTATATCGCAACTATGCAACATCATAACAACAGATGTAATCACACATCATGGGGACGAATAAACGGACGCCGATAGTCAGGCCACACCAGGCCGACCAGCTCAGGATAAGCTTCGTGAGCAAACTCCTGGTAGCACTGCTTTAAGCTCACCACTACCGGGTCGACCGGCGCAACGCGCTCGCCTTTGAGACAGCGGCGTTTGATTTCATCATAATACTCATAGACCGCGCCGTTGAGGTTGCGGCAGCGATCCTGCGCTTCGAACAGCCCTGGCGTCTCTTTTAGTTCGTCTATCGACATGCGCTTGATGGTGGATTGCAGGAAGTCGATATACTCATGATTAATACGCCAGTACCACACCGGGGTGATACTGCTCATCAGGCTGGCGAAATGATTTTCACCTTCATCTTTGCTGAGTGGCGCAGGGGCCAAAGGCGTAACGGTTTCATTATTGGTATCAGACGATTCGTTATTTTGACCATACAGAAAAATTAAAATAACGGCGGTGAGTAGTAGCAACACCATCACAAAATAAATAATACCGCTCATGGTTTTCTCCACTTTTTTTGATTTTAAAAGTGCACCATGATAATGTCAACGAACCTCACTATAATAAAAAACACTTTCCAGCCATTCGAAAGATGACAGGTATATGATCGCTGAAACCCTTATCCCAGCCCGCTTCTGTATCTCCGCCGTAGACAGCGAGGCACAGGAGGTGAAGGCCAGCACGCAGGCGGAGCCAGAAAAGGCTTCGCTGGCAGACTGGCAGGATGAGATATTGATAAGTGGTGGTCAATCACGTAACCCATTGCTGGAAGAGCGCGATCGTCATATTAAGGATAGATTATATCGCGTTGCAAAAATTGAAGCCTTTGCCCTTATGCTAAATAACCTGGTTGTTCAGGGGGAGATCTCTTCACTGGAGTTAAGTCAAATTATTGAGTTAAAAACCCAGGAGATAAATGATAATGGCAATGAAATTTGGCTTAATTTAATGACACAGGAAAAAGTCACGCCGCTTTTTTATAATTTAACGGATAAGTAAGTATGAAACTTGTCGATGTTAATCAGGCTAATATATCGTTAAGCCAACCGGTAAGCGATGAAACGCTCTTGCAGCGTAACCTTCAGGCCCTGCGCGATGACAAAAACGCCGAGGGTCGCCGCATCTCCAACCCTTCCGTCCCGCTCACCGCTGCATTGGTCAAAATGAAGTGGAAGAATCGCCGCGACATCTATGCCTATCAGGTCAAAGAAGAGATCTTTGGCGCCGCGCTGTGTGAGGTGATGGAACGTTATCCGCACCTGCGCGATAAAATCCTCGCCCATACCGAAGCCAGCTATCAGCACGTGCTGCACCGCGAAACCGCGACCCTTGAAATCAGCCGCGGCCTCGCCGATGGTGACTACCGGACCTCAAACGTCATTCTTAAACTCGATAAAGATGACGAGAAACGCCCGGATCAGCCGGTAATATCCGTCGCAAAATAGTCAAACCCGCAGGAACCCTGAGATACCAACGCGTTCTTCGTCAGCGCGACAAGCCCCACTTTGGCCCCCACCCATTTACCTTTGCCCGCCGCGAACGGCGGCGTCACCGACTGCCAGCTTCCCTCAGGTTCACGCCAGGCGAAGCGGCAAATGCCTCCTCGGGTCACGCTAACCTTTAGCTCGCAGCGCCCAACGTTCAGCGGCGCGATAACCTGACGGCTTTCGCGCACAATACCGGCATCGCTCATCCAGCCCGTCACCCAAAGCAGCTGATGCTCACCGTCCCATTTTTCCAGCAGCAGCGCCGCGTAGCGCTCACCGTAGATAATCAGACCGCCCGCATCACCGTTTTCCGCCGCCTTCAAGGTCAGCGACGTCCGGGCAGTAAACTGCCAGGCGGGGAATTTTTGCAGCAGCAGGTTAGGCAGCCAGTAAACGTTGCCTTTATCCTTACCTTGCGGCAGCGGACAGCAGCGTAAATTGAGGCGGTCGTTGCCCGGCAGCAGCCACTCTGCGCGCGGGTTAGCCTGCCATTGCCACTGCAGGCCCGGTACGCCGCGCGCGAAGCTATCGTCAGTTTGCGGCAAGCAGCGCGGCGACGGCGGCAGGCTTGCCGGACGCGCCCAGCGCATCACCGGCTGCCCTTCCCCTTCATCGCCAATCGGCTCGCCGATACGCGGCCAGCCATCCTGCTCCCAACGCATCGGCTGCAGATGGACAATCCGCCCGTAGAGGTGCGCATCCTGGAAGTGCACAAACCAGCATTCACCGTCGTCCAGCTCCACCCAGCCGCCCTGATGCGGGCCATTCACCGGCGTATCGCCCTGGAACAGGACGTTTCTGGCTTCCCACGGCCCGGTCATACTGCTGGCGCGCAGCACGGTTTCCCAGCCTGTCTCCACACTGCCCGCTGGGGCAAAAATGTAGTACCAGCCGCCGCGCTTATAGACTTTTGGCCCTTCCAGCGTCGGCTGATCGCAGCTGCCGTCATAGATGATGCGCCCTTCGCCCAGAAGAGAAGTACCGTCAGGCGACATAGCAAACAGCTGCAGCTTATGCTTGATGCCGCTACGGCTATGGGCAAAAGCATGCACCAGCCAGGCGTCGCCGTTGTCATCCCAGAACGGGCAGGGGTCAATCCAGCCTTTCGCGGGCTGAACGCAGTGCGGCGCGCTCCATCTCCCCCAAGGGTCGTCGGTCTGGCACATGAAAATGCCTTCATCCGGCGTGCTGAAAAACACCCACAGCTTATCGTCATGCCAGCGAATTGACGGTGCCCACACCCCTTTTCCCGGCTGATATTCGTCGTAGCCAGGCAGCGGCAGCGCGTCGAAAACGTGGTTGATAATCTGCCAGTTGACCAGGTCCGTCGAATGCAGAATTGGCAGCGCGGGCATATGGTTAAAACTGGAGGAGACCATAAAAAAGTCATCCCCGACCCGGACGATATCCGGGTCCGAATAGTCTGCGCACAGAATCGGGTTCTGATATTCAGATTGCGTCATCTCACCCTCCTCAAGCTTTACTTAATTCGCCGTCAACCGCCTGTGGCTCTGCGGTTGTCGCCGGGGAACCTGCCTGCTGGCGAGCGGAGAGGTCACGTTGAATCATCGCCATTTTCTGGTCGTCGAGTTTATAGAAGCGGGACAACCACCACAGCACCAGGTAAGAGAGCGATGGCCCAAGCGTCAACAGACCAACAATACCCATCGTCGCCATCGGCGTTTGTTCGCTGACGCCCGCCTGATAGCCAAACAGCCCCAGCGAGAAGCCCACCACCGCACCGGCTACCGCCATGCCCATTTTCAGCGCAAACAGGTTGCCGGAATAGGAAAGGCCGGTAATACGGCGGCCAAATTTCCACTCGCCGTAGTCGGCGGCGTTGGCCATCATGTTCCACTTAAACGGTTGATACATCTGGTGGAAGAAGCCGACGAGGAAATAGAGCGGGAAGACGACCGGCAGCCAGGTCGGCGGCACAAAGAACATCACCACGCCCACCGCCACCAGCAGCAGGTTGATATTTTTGAACAGCGAAACCGCACGATAACGCTTCGCCAGCCAGCCGGCGGCGATGCTGCCGATAATAGTGCCAACCACGCTGGTTGAGACAAAGGCCGACTTCATCGCCGTACCCGCCGCAGACTCCACGCCGCCCATCATCAGGTAGGTGGCATAGTAGAGCGTGGCGGCGCTGCGCATCACGCCCGCCATGCTGGAGAAGAAAGTAATGATCGCCACGATCCGCCACTGATCGTTTGCCAGCAGCGAACGGAGGTCTTCACGAATACTGCCCTGCTGCTCAACCGCAGGCGCCACGCGCTCTTTGGTAGAGAAGAAGCAGAACGCCAGCATCACGATGGCAATCAACCCCATAATTCCCATGGTGGCCTGGAAGCCAAACTGCTTGTCCTCTTTGCCCAGATAATCGACCAGGAACAGCGTTGCCACGGAGACCATCAGCCCGGCAATAGAGGAGATCGTAAAGCGATAGGACTGCGCCGACAGACGATCTTTTTCATCGCGGGTGATCACCCCGCCCAATGCGCAGTAAGGGATGTTGATAAAGGTGTAGCACAGCATCAGTAAGGTGTAGGTCAGGTAAGCGTAAACCAGCTTGCCCGAAGCGCCGAACGCAGGCGTGGTGAAGGTCATCACCGCCAGCACGGCATAGGGAATAGCAAACCAGATAAGCCACGGGCGGAAATGGCCCCAGCGGGTTTTCACCCGGTCGGCGACGATGCCGGTCAGCGGGTCGGTGATGGCGTCAAGCACGCGGGTCACCAGGAACATCACCCCAACCGCCGCGGCGGAGAGGCCGTAAATATCCGTGTAAAACCAGGTCAAAAACATCGTTACAGAAGAGTAGACGATGCCGCAAGCGGCGTCGCCCATGCCATATCCCAGCTTTTCTGCGATAGACAATTTGCTGTCATTTGCCACGAGAATATCCTCCGGAATTGAAGAGGCTTCAATGTAGGAGGATGGCTAAGACAATCCTATTGTCATTTTTCGTACTGGTATTATGTTTTCTGGCAACTGCGGAAGTTGTCACATAACTGGATGATTTATCATACCACTTTCATTTTTGTGACCTTACACCAGGCGGAAAACGGAAATCGCCGACTTCAATTCACCGGTATGACGCTGCTGTTGATGCGCCACCTGAATGGTTTGGGCCACGTGCTGGATGTTCTCCTGCACGCTGGCATCGATGGTGGCAATGCTGCCTTTCATCTGCAGCACGCTGGTTTTCTGCTGGTCGCTCATTGAGAACAACACATCGACGCAGGACTGCAGGCTGTCGATATTACTGATAATCGACGCCATCGTTTTCCCCGCCCGTTCAACCTGCTCCGCCCCCTGATGGGTACGCTCAACGGAGGTGGCAATCATCTGGCGAATATCGCGGGCCGCCTCTTCGCAGCGTAGCGCCAGCGTACGCACTTCGGCCGCCACTACCGCGAAGCCCTTGCCGTGCGCGCCCGCCCGCGCCGCCTCAACGGAGGCGTTCAGCGACAGAATATTGGTCTGGAAGGCAATACCGTCGATAAGCTCAAGAATCCCGTTGATTTTCAGCGATTCGTCGCGGATATGCGCCATTGAAGCCATTGCCAGGCGAATATTCTCCCCGCCCTCCTGCGCTACGCCGCTTGCCTGCTCCGCCAGCGTCCGCGCTTCGCTGGCCTTCTCGCTGGTAAGCGAGGCTGCCCCGGCGAGCTGTTCCATGGCGCTGGCGGTTACCGCCAGCGAGCGCGCCTGGTTGTCCGTACGTTCGGAGAGCGCGGTGTTGCGCTGGAGCAAGGTTTGCGAAGCTTCAAGCAACTCAGAGACGTTGCCGCTAACCTGTTCAAGGGTATTTCGCATCGCATCCAGCGTCAGGCTAAAGGTACGGGCAAACGGAGAGCGGCTGGTTTTGCTGTCACGCTCAAGCGTCAGGAAGCCCGACTCGCGGTTGATAACCGAGGCCAGTTTCGCCACCTCACTGGCCGAACGGGCATCCTGCTCCATCCGCACCGCCAGCAGCACCAGAAATATCGTCTGCGCGACCACGTACAGCCCGTGCATCACCACCATTTCCAGCCCGGTATGCATGAATACGGTAATATTAAACAGGCCATATTCCTGTAAATAATTAAACACCAGATGATGTACGGCAATAACGGCCGCACCCATAATTAATGGCCGCCAGTCTCGCCATGCCAGCAACGCAGAGAGCAATACAAACACCGAGAAGTGGTATTCGGTCTCGCCACCGCCCAGTTGAATAAGCAGCGCGGAATAGGCCATCATAATAAAGGCGTAGACCAGCCGGGTAATTAATCTGCCGGGAAGAAGGAGCGTCATCAATGTGCCCAGCACCGAAAGCAGCGTGGCCACCAGCAGCGCCAGGCTGAGGTTATCGTTTATCGCCCCTACGCCCAGCGAAACACCCCACATCACCCAGGCCAGCGCCATCAGCAGTCGGTCCGCTCTGCGGCGAATGGAGGATAAAGAGAACAGATTCTGAGACAGCCCGTTGGGCTGCCAAAACGTCATTATTGCCATGATATATTCCGCCCGCGCAGGTGTAATTTCACGTCATATTATTGTTAGCGTTCAGAATTAAGCGTAGAGGGGTTATTTCTTGCTAGCCACTATATTGTTAAAAATATATCGCTAAGATTAAGTTGTACTTAATTTTATTTAACAGCGGGTTGGAATATATAAGACTTAAGGGAAATATTATATTGCAGGGGGAATAATAACGGATGGCGCAGAACGCGCCATCCGGGATACTTATTTTTTCGCGACGGTCTCTTCGCCAACGAGGCCAATCTTCAGATAGCCCGCCTGGTGCAGGGTATCCATGACCTTCATCATCGTTTCGTAGTCCACGGTTTTATCCGCGCGGAAGAAGATGGTGGTATCTTTCTTGCCTTCCGTGAGCGTATCAATCGCCGTCACCATGTTGTCGTCGGTGACAGGATCATTGCCGAGGAACATCGATTTGTCCGCCTTCACCGACAGGTAGACCGGTTTATCCGGGCGAGGCTGCGGTTGGCTGGATGACGCAGGCAGATTCACTTTGACATCTACGGTTGCCAGTGGCGCAGCAACCATGAAGATAATCAGCAGTACCAACATGACATCGATAAACGGCGTCACGTTGATATCATGCATTTCGCCATTATCGTCCAGATTTTCATTAAGACGCATTGCCATGGGGCGTTAACCTACTCGTAATTTCTGGGCGGTACGCACCGGATGTACGCCGCTGGCGCTGAGGTCCAGGTCACGGCTTTGCAGCAGCAGAACCTGCGCCGCAACGTCGCTCAGGTTGGCTTTAAAGCCGCCAATCAGACGCGCAAAGATGTTATAGATAACCACCGCTGGAATCGCGGCGAACAGGCCAATCGCGGTCGCCAGCAGCGCTTCTGCGATACCCGGCGCCACAACCGCCAGGTTAGTGGTCTGGGTCTGGGCGATGCCGATGAAGCTGTTCATGATACCCCATACGGTACCAAACAGGCCGACGAACGGGGAGATAGCGCCGATGGTCGCCAGGAAACCGTTACCACGGCCCATATGACGACCCACGGCCGCCACGCGACGTTCCAGACGGAAGCCGGTACGTTCTTTAATGCCTTCGTTATCTTCCGAACCTGCAGAGAGCTCCAGCTCGTTCTCAGCTTCGTTGATTAACTGCGTGCTCAGGCTGCGGGCATCGAATGCAGCCGCAATTTCATTCGCCTGATTCAGGGAACGCGCTTCGCCTAACAGTTTCTGTTCGCGCTTGAGGCGGCGCTTATGGGAAAGAAGCTCAGCACCCTTGCTGAAGAAAATAGCCCAGGTGACGACGGATGCCAGTATCAAGCCAATCATGACCACTTTAACCACGATGTCGGCATGATGATACATACCCCAAACGGAGAGATCCGCCTGCATCAAATTATTACCCACTGTGTATCTCCAGGACATAAATCACAAATTCTGAGCACAATAATATCAAAACATCGCCGAATTGATAGTAGTTCTCATTAGTATTTACATATTGACCCAAATCACACTTATTTTCCTTGCGCTTACGCAGTAAAAAAGTTTTCAGCCGGTTTTTTGGCAAAATTTTCTGCTGTTCGCGCACTAAACGGTAGATCCCGCGTGCAATCGTGTTAATTTAGCCATCCAGACGTATAAAAACAGGCAGACAGAAAATGGCAGACAAGCACCTCGATACCGCGCTGGTTAACGCCGGACGCAGCAAAAAATACACCCAGGGATCGGTGAACAGCGTCATTCAGCGCGCCTCTTCGCTGGTGTTCGACACGGTCGCCGCCAAAAAGCATGCGACCCACAACCGCGCTAACGGCGAGCTGTTCTACGGCCGTCGCGGCACTCTCACCCACTTCTCATTGCAGGAAGCAATGTGTGAACTGGAAGGCGGTGCCGGCTGCGCCCTCTTCCCGTGCGGTGCGGCCGCGGTCGCCAATACCATCCTGGCGTTTGTGGAACAGGGCGATAATGTGCTGATGACCAACACCGCCTATGAGCCAAGTCAGGACTTCTGCACCAAAATTCTCGGCAAACTGGGCGTCACCACCAGCTGGTTTGACCCGATGATCGGCGAAGGGATTGCCGAACTGATTAAGCCCAACACCAAAATCGTGTTCCTGGAATCCCCTGGCTCCATCACCATGGAAGTGCACGACATTCCGGCCATCGTTGCCGCCGTGCGCCGCGTCGCGCCTGAAGCGATCATCATGATCGACAATACCTGGGCGGCGGGGATTCTGTTTAAAGCGCTCGATTTCGGTATCGACATCTCCATTCAGGCAGGCACCAAATACCTGATTGGCCACTCGGATGCAATGGTCGGTACTGCGGTGTCTAACGAACGCTGCTGGGCACAACTGCGCGAAAACGCCTACCTGATGGGCCAGATGCTCGACGCCGATACCGCTTACATGACCAGCCGCGGCCTGCGTACGCTGGGCGTGCGTTTACGTCAGCACCATGAAAGCAGCCTGAAGGTTGCCGAATGGCTGGCGCAACAGCCGCAGGTTGAGCGCGTGAACCACCCTGCGCTGCCGGGCAGTAAAGGGCATGAATTCTGGAAGCGTGATTTTACCGGCAGCAGCGGCCTGTTCTCATTTGTGCTTAAAAAACAGCTGAACAATGAAGAGCTGGCGAACTATCTCGATAACTTCTCGCTGTTCAGCATGGCCTACTCCTGGGGCGGATTTGAGTCGCTGATTCTGGCGAATCAGCCGTCCGAACTCGCCAGCATTCGTCCGGAAGGAAAAATCGATTTCACCGGCACGCTGGTGCGCGTCCATATCGGTTTAGAAAACGTTGACGATCTGATTGCGGATTTAGCGGCAGGATTTGCCCGCATCGTGTAACATGACCTCAGCCCGGTGGCCCAGGCTATCGGGTGGGTTAGCAATGTTTTTGATGCGTCAGTCAGGCGCGTCACCGATGTTGAGAACAGTCGGTCCCCGAAGTGATTCACCACCGTCTGCGTAAACCGTTTCCGCGTTGTTGTCAGTAAATCAGGACAGCGCGGCTTCATGAGTTGCGCACGCGATCAAGGTGTTCTTAATCTTTCGGGCGTACAATAAGCGAAAACGCTGTTCCACAGGAATGTTCATGGTCGTTATTCAAGATATTGTCGCCGCGCTTTGGCAGCACGATTTTGCTGCTCTGGCGAATCCGCACGTCGTGGGGGTCGTTTATCTGGTCATGTTTGCCACTCTTTTTCTGGAAAATGGCCTGCTTCCCGCTTCATTCTTACCCGGCGATAGCCTTCTGCTATTAGCGGGCGCGCTCATTGCGAAGGGCGTGATGGGCTACGTTCCTACCATTGCCATTCTGACCGCGGCCGCCAGCCTCGGCTGCTGGCTGAGCTATATTCAGGGCCGTTGGTTGGGTAACACCCGCGTGGTGAAAGGTTGGCTGGCGCAGCTGCCGGATAAATACCACCAGCGCGCAACCTGTATGTTTGACCGTCACGGTCTGCTGGCGTTGCTGGCGGGACGTTTTCTGGCATTCGTTCGCACTCTGCTGCCTACCATGGCGGGCATCTCCGGCCTGTCGAACCGCCGCTTTCAGATTTTTAACTGGCTGAGCGCGCTGCTGTGGGTGGGCGTGGTGACGAGCTTAGGTTATGCCATTAGCATGATCCCGTTTGTGAAACGTCATGAAGATCAGGTGATGACCTTCCTGATGATCCTGCCCATTGTCCTGTTGGTTGCCGGGCTTCTGGGCACGGTGATTGTGGTGATTAAGAAGAAGTATTGCGACGCGTAATCGGTAACGTGCCATATCATGCCTGATGGCGCTTCGCTTATCAGGCCTACCAACGCATTGTAGCCCGGCCGAGCAACGCGACGCCGGGAATGGCACCCGCCCCCCGGGTCGGCGTAAACGCCTCGCCCGAGCGACAAATTACATTCCCCGCAGCCTTGCAGCATCCTCTCCCGGCGTCATGCCGAAATAACGCTTAAACTCCCGGCTGAACTGCGAAGCGCTTTCGTACCCCACCTGCATTGCCGCGGCGCTGGCCTTCAGCCCGTCGTGCACCATCATCATCCGCGCTTTATGCAAACGATAGGTCTTCAGATACTGTAACGGCGAGGTGCTGGTCACCGACTTAAAGTTATGGTGAAACGCCGACAGGCTCATATTAGCCTCAGCGGCGAGCTGATCCACGCTGAGCGTTTCGGTGTACTGGCTCTCGATACGCTTGAGCACCCGACTAATCTGGCTGAAATGGGTCTGGCGGCTAACCAGCGCCATTAACGCACCGCCTCGCGGCCCGGTCAGCACGTGGTAGAGCATCTCACGGATAATCTGTTTCCCCAGAATGCGGGCGTCCAACGGGCGCTCCATCACGTCCAGCAGGCGTTCCGAGGCGCAGAGAATCTCTTCGGAGAGCGTGGCCGAGTTAATCCCGCTTTCCGCCATCGACGACGGGTGAAACAGCGGATCTTCGCCAATATCCATCAGCAGTTCCTGTAGCTGCAGGATATCAACATCCAGGCGTAATCCGGCCAGCGGCGCATCCCCGGTCGCAAAAGTTTCACATTCGAAGGGTAAAGGTACTGTCAACAGCAGATATTCGTTGGCATCGTAGCGGAAGGTGCGCTCGTTGATATAGCCAATCTTATAGCCGGAAAAGAGAAACACGATGCCCGGGCGATACATCACCGGTGTGCGACCACTTGGCTGAGTACCATAAATAAGCTGAATATCCGGCAGCAAGGTTCTCAGGTTTTGTTCTTTATTTTTCAGCTGCTTAATCTTTTCTGTCAGCAGCGCACAGATCTCTTCACGGTTCATCAACGAGGGCTCCAGGTACTTTTTCCAACGCTGTCATTGTGGCTTTGTTTAACGTATTTCTCCAGAGCTATGGAGAAATGGGCAAGACAATCGCAGAAATGTGCATTGAGAGGTACGACGTCGAAGACCACAATGATGTCATTCGGTGATGACCCCTCACCGCCCTCTTTTTCCACCCACACTATAGGGAACGAGCAATGTTTAATTTTGATCTTCATACCCCAACCCGCATTCTGTTCGGTAAAGGTGCTATCGAAAACCTGCGCGCTCAGATCCCCGCTGACGCTCGCGTACTGATTACCTACGGCGGCGGTAGCGTGAAAAAAACCGGCGTGCTGGACCAGGTGCTGAGCGCGCTGCAAGGTCTGGACGTGCTGGAGTTCGGCGGTATTGAGCCAAACCCATCTTATGAAACGCTGATGAACGCGGTGAAAATCGCCCGCGAAGAGCAAGTCACCTTCCTGCTGGCCGTTGGCGGCGGTTCCGTGCTGGACGGCACCAAGTTTATCGCTGCTGCCGCGCACTACGATGAAAGCATCGACCCGTGGGAAATTCTGGAAACCTACGGCAGCAACGTCACCAGCGCTATCCCAATGGGTTCCGTGCTAACGCTGCCAGCGACCGGTTCCGAGTCCAACAAAGGCGCCGTTATCTCTCGTAAAACCACCGGTGACAAACGCGCCTTTATGTCACCACACGTGCAGCCGGTATTCGCCATTCTGGACCCGGTTTATACCTATACCCTGCCGCCGCGTCAGGTCGCAAACGGCGTTGTGGATGCGTTCGTTCACACCGTAGAGCAGTACGTCACCTACCCGGTTGACGGCAAAATTCAGGACCGCTTCGCAGAAGGCATTCTGCTGACGCTGGTTGAAGATGGCCCGAAAGCGCTGCAGGAACCGGAAAACTACGCCGTTCGTGCCAACGTGATGTGGGCTGCAACTCAGGCGCTGAACGGCCTGATTGGTGCTGGCGTGCCGCAGGACTGGGCAACCCATATGCTGGGCCACGAACTGACCGCAATGCACGGCCTGGATCACGCGCAGACGCTGGCTATCGTGCTGCCTGCACTGTGGAATGAAAAACGCGATACCAAACGCGCCAAACTGCTGCAGTACGCAGAACGCGTCTGGAACATTACCGAAGGTTCTGACGATGCGCGCATCGACGCTGCTATCGCCGCGACCCGCAGCTTCTTCGAACAAATGGGTGTGCCAACTCGCCTGTCCGACTACGGTCTGGACGGCAGCTCTATCCCTGCGCTGCTGAAAAAACTCGAAGAGCACGGTATGACCAAACTGGGTGAAAATCAGGATATTACCCTCGACGTGAGCCGCCGTATTTACGAAGCAGCACGCTAATCGCCCTCCGTTTCTTGCTCTAAGTATTTCGAGCTGCAGAAAGGCGTCAAGGCAGCGAATCCCCGGGAGCTTACATCAGTAAGTGACTGGGGTGAGCTGGCGCAGACAACGCATCGGCGGCTTGAAAGACGACGAGCAAACTTTCGTTTTTGCATATTTCGACCAGACTTAATCCTACAAACCTTATCGGGGCATTGCCCCGATAAGCTCGTAAAAAGGAGAAATGCATGACACATCCAACCGTGATTAAACTGCACGATGGCAATGTAATGCCGCAGCTCGGCCTTGGGGTATGGCAGGCCACGAATGAGGAAGTCGTCACCGCGATTCATAAAGCACTCGAGGTGGGCTATCGCTCCATTGATACCGCCGCCGCTTACAAAAATGAGTCGGGAGTCGGTAAAGCGATTAAGAGCGCGGGCGTTGCTCGTGAGGATCTGTTCATCACCACCAAGCTGTGGAATGACTCCCATCTCCGCGCGGCGGATGCCCTGCAAGAGAGCCTGGAGCACCTGCAGCTGGACTATCTCGACCTGTATCTGATTCACTGGCCGGTTCCCGCAACCGATCACTATATCGATGCGTGGAAGAGCCTGATTGAACTGCAAAAACAGGGGCTGATTAAGAGCATCGGCGTGTGTAACTTCCAGGTGCCTCATCTGCAGCGGCTGATTGATGAAACCGGCGTCGCACCGGTTATCAACCAGATTGAGCTGCATCCGCTGATGCAGCAGCGTCAGCTGAACGCCTGGAACGCCACGCATAAAATCCAGACCGAGTCCTGGAGCCCGCTGGCACAGGGCGGTGAAGGGGTGTTTGACCAGAAAGTCATCCGTGCTCTGGCGGATAAATACGGTAAGACACCAGCGCAAATCGTCATTCGCTGGCACCTCGACAGCGGCCTGGTGGTGATCCCGAAATCGGTCACGCCGTCGCGCATCACCGAAAACTTTGCCGTCTGGGATTTCCGTCTGGATAAAGATGAGCTGAGTGAGATTACGAAGCTGGATCAGGGTAAGCGTTTAGGCCCGGACCCGGACCAGTTTGGCGGTTAAGCCGTAAGGAGCGCCGGATGGCGGCTACGCCTTATCCGGCCTACAAATCATCGAGTAGGCCTGATAAGCGCAGCGCCATCAGGCATAAAATACCCGGCATTTGCCGGGTATTTTTTTAACTCAACGCGACGCGGGTTTAGGACGCTTTTTGATGCCGTTTGGAGCCTGACGCTGGTGCGCCACCGGCGTGTGCTTGGTCAGCGCCGGGCGGGTGTTGCGGTTCTGGCGACGCGCTTCGCGCATCTCGTCGAGCGTTGGCGCAGGCACCAGGCAGTCACGACGGCTGCCGATCAGATGCTTTTTACCCATCGTCTCCAGCGCCGTACGGATCAGCGGCCAGTTAGCCGGGTCGTGATAGCGCAGCAACGCTTTATGCAGACGACGCTGCTTATCGCCTTTCGGGATCACCACGTCTTCACTCTTATAGCCAATTTTACCCAGCGGGTTCTTGCCGGTGTAATACATGGTGGTCGAGTTCGCCAGCGGCGACGGGTAGAAATTCTGCACCTGGTCCAGACGGAATCGGTGCTGCTTCAGCCACAGTGCCAGGTTCACCATATCTTCATCGCGCGTCCCTGGGTGGGCGGAGATAAAGTACGGGATCAGATACTGCTCTTTACCGGCCTGCTTCGAATAGGTGTCGAACAGCTCTTTAAAGCGGTGATAGCTGCCCATCCCCGGCTTCATCATCTTCGACAGCGGCCCCTCTTCGGTGTGTTCAGGCGCAATCTTCAGGTAGCCGCCCACGTGGTGGGTTGCCAGCTCTTTAATATAGCGCGGGTCTTCCACCGCCAGGTCGTAACGGACGCCAGAGGCGATAAGGATTTTCTTGATGCCTTTCAGGTCACGGGCGCGGCGATAGAGGTTAATCGTCGGCGTATGGTCGGTATCCATATGCGGGCAGATTTCCGGGTACACGCAGGAGAGACGACGGCAGGTCTGCTCCGCACGCGGCGACTTACAGCGCAGCATGTACATGTTGGCCGTTGGGCCCCCCAGGTCGGAGATAATGCCGGTGAAGCCCGGCACCGTGTCACGAATGGCTTCGATCTCGTTGATGATTGAATCTTCAGAGCGGCTCTGAATGATACGCCCTTCGTGCTCGGTGATAGAGCAGAAGGAACAGCCGCCGAAACAGCCGCGCATGATATTGATAGAGAAACGAATCATCTCATACGCCGGGATACGCGCCTTGCCGTATGACGGATGCGGAATACGCTGGTACGGCAGCGCGAACACGCTATCCATCTCTTCGGTGGAGAGCGGAATTGCCGGCGGGTTAATCCAGATGTTGCGGTCACCCTGTTTCTGCATCAGCGCACGGGCGCTGCCCGGGTTGGTTTCATGGTGCAGAATACGGGAAGCGTGGGCATACAGCACCTTGTCGCCTTTGACCTTTTCAAAGGACGGCAGCAAGACATAGGTTTTCTCCCACGGCTTAGGGCGCGGCGGCTGCACGGTAACGGCTTTGGCTTCCTGCTTTTTCGGTGCTACCGGTTTGTTATCGGCACACGGCAGGTCTTCACCATACGGATGCGGAATCGGGTCGATTTTCCCCGGGGTGTCGATGCGGGTTGAGTCGACGCCGGACCAGCCCGGCAGCGCTTCTTTGACGATAATCGCGGTGTTACGCACGTCGCGGATCTGTGCGATTGGCTCGCCTGCCGCCAGACGGTGCGCCACTTCAACCAGCGGACGCTCGCCGTTACCGAACATCAGCATGTCAGCTTTGGCGTCAATCAGCACCGAGCGGCGCACGGTATCGGACCAGTAGTCATAGTGCGCGGTACGGCGCAGGCTGGCTTCGATGCCGCCGAGGATAACCGGCACATCTTTCCACGCTTCTTTACAGCGCTGGGTATACACCAGCGTGGCGCGGTCAGGGCGTTTGCCCGCGACGTTGTCTGGGGTATAGGCATCGTCATGGCGCAGCTTGCGGTCTGCGGTATAACGGTTGATCATCGAGTCCATGTTGCCGGCAGTGACGCCGAAGAACAGGTTCGGTTTGCCCAGACGCATAAAGTCGTCTTTGCTGTTCCAGTCCGGCTGGGCGATGATCCCCACGCGGAAGCCCTGCGCTTCCAGCATACGGCCACAAATCGCCATCCCGAAGCTCGGGTGGTCAACGTAGGCGTCGCCGGTTACCAGAATGATGTCGCAGCTATCCCAGCCAAGTTGATCCATCTCTTCACGTGACATTGGCAAAAACGGAGCCGGCCCAAAGCAGGCGGCCCAGTACTGCGGCCAGGAGAAAAGGTCGCGATCCGGTTGGATCAGGGAGATAGCGCTCATATTGCTTCCGAAAAAATTGGCAAAAAAATAGACAAAGGCCGGGGATTATAAGCCCGAATGCCCTATGAATGAAGTGGGAATTTATAACGTGGTGTGAGTCCCGGCGTCGCTGCGCTCGGCCGGGCTACAGTAGGCCTGATAAGCGTAGCGCCATCAGGCAATTCGGTGCGGATTGCCGGATGGCGGCGTAAACGCCTTATCCGGCCTACTATGGAGCCGGGTTAACCAGAATCTGCCCGATAGATCCACGGTCGGCAAGCTCCAGCGTCTGGCTGGCGAACTGGAACGGGAAGTGTGGCCATGACGGCTGTGAGTAATAAACCAGCAGCTCAACCTGACCGTCAATCCAGACGGTATCTTTCCAGCCCCGGTCTTCCGGCAGCGGCGTCGCGCCGTTAACGTTGCGAACCTGGAACATCACCCCTTCAATATGGAACGACTGCGGCGCATCGGCGCGCACCGTCCAGCGCTCCCAGGTACCCTGTTGCGCGGTGATATCAATACGTTGCGGGTCCCACAGCTGGCCGTTGATGCCTGGATCGTCGCCGAGCAGAATATCGCGACTGCGAATCGGCGTGCCGCTCAACACCTCGGTTGGCAGTATGCGCATCGGTAAGTTATCGGTCACTAACGGCAGAAGCCCCGTCGGACGTAGGGTCAGCACCAGCGTAGAGATCAAAATGCTCGACGGTTCGAAGAAACCGCGAATACGCTCCATGATGCTGGCGGACTCACCGCAGGTAATCGACACTTCATCACCGTTGGTCATATCGACCAGCACTTCGCGACGTTCACCCGGCGCCAGCGAGATTTGGGTGGTGGAGACCGGCGCAGGCAGAAAGCCCTGATCGCTGGAAATGACGTGCAGCGCACGGCCATCGCTCATCCGCAGTGAGTAACGGCGAGAGTTAGAGGCATTCAGCAGGCGCAGACGCACCCAGCCACGCGATACTTCGACGAAGGGTCCCTGAACACCGTTGACCAGCAGCGTATCGCCAACAAAACCACCGCTGCCCGGCTCGTCGTACACCGGCGCGCCAAAGTTATCCAGACGCTTATCCTGGATAATGACCGGGAAGTCGTCGACGCCGTAGTGGTTTGGGAATGGTAAGGACTTACTAACTTCATCCTCAACCAGCCACATTCCCGCCAGGCCGTTATAGACCTGCTGGGCCATGTGGTTTGGCGTATTGGCCTGATACCACAGCGTTGACGCATTCTGGCGAATAGGCAGCACCGGTGCCCAGTCGGCGTTTGGCGTCATCATGCGCGCCGCGCCGCCAATCAGCGGCCCCGGTACCTGCAGGCCACGCACGGTCATGGCGACGTTTTCCGTCAGACGGTTGCTGTAAATGAGTTTGACATCGTCACCCTTCCAGACGCGGATCGTCGGCCCAAGATAGCGGCCGTTGACGCCCCAGACGGAGGCGCGCGTGCCCTGCGTAAACGACCAGTGCGCACGTTGCAGCGTTAAGAATAGCGGTTGTCCACGGCGAGACTCCAGCAGCGGAGGCACCGGCAATGCGGGCTGCTTCCCTGCGGCCTGTGCCCTCAGCGGCACGGTGCCGGCACAAAGCGCAACGCCCGAAGCCTGAATAAACTGACGCCGACTGAGTGACATATAAGCTCCATCAAAACTGACAAATCAAATGCGGGAAATCATTTTCCCAACAGCAATACAGCCGCAACGCGGGCATTCACCCGCGCCGTCAGCAGAAATTACGCTTTACCCGCAGACTCACGCTGGGCCACTTCCTGGTCCAGCTCGTCTATTTTGGTCTTCATTACTTCACGGCAGTGTTTTGCCAGGTCGCGAACCTGATCTTTACCCCAAGCGCTGGTGTCGATTGGCTCCAGCATTTCCACAATCACCAGACCATTATTCCAGCGGTTGAGTTTAATCTTATTGGAGGTATTCGACACACACACCGGGATAATTGGCACTCCGGCGGCGATAGCGGCGTGAAACGCGCCGGTTTTAAACGGCAGCAGGCCGCGGCCGCGGCTGCGGGTACCTTCCGGGAACATCCAGATAGAGATTTTGCGTTTCTTAAAGGCATCTGCCACTTCGGCAATGGTACTGTGCGCTTTCGCTCGGTTGTTACGGTCGATCAGCAGGTTGCCGGTCAGCCAGTACAGCAGACCAAAGAACGGCACCCACACCAGGCTCTTTTTACCGACCGTCACGGTTGGCGGCTGGACGATATTCGCCGCCGTCACCATATCGTAGTTGTTCTGGTGGTTGGCGATATAAATCGCGTTGCCATAGCGCTCCGCGTCAGCCGGTTTGCGGGTTTCCACCTTTAAACCGAACACCGGCGCCATACGGCCAAACATATGGCCAAAGGTGGCGACGTGTTTTGGGTTACGCGGGCTGAACAGGCAATAGATGCAGCCAAAGATGCATACCAGGATGCAATAAATGACGACAATAATGACACGTAAAATAAATAGCATAGCGTCCTCTGAACCCTGAACCACTTAGAATGATACCGATCAGACGGGTGCTGACAGGATATATAGACCGGACAGGGCTTTGTTACTTGCAGACCCCTGCAAAGGGGTATTGTTAATCGCAACGGCTGAATTAACAACGGTTTCACGGTAATTTTTCCCCCGCCTGACGACGGGGGAAGATAATTACTCTTCGCTGTCGCCCACCGAGGCGCGCTGCGGTGAATCAATCTCAACGCGATCGATTTTTTGCAGGCCGCGCATCAGGGTACCGCGACGACCGCGTTCACCCGTCACTTTTTGCAGCTCTTCCGGGCGCAGTTTGATCTTACGTTTACCCACGTGGAAGGTCAGCGTGCTTTGCGGCGGCAGCACGTAAAGGTGCGCCAGGCTATCGACACCGCTGGCGGCTTCCGCCGACGGGATGTTGATAATCTTGTTGCCCTTACCTTTCGACAGCTGCGGCAGGTCGCTCAGCGGGAACATCAGCATACGGCCAGCCGCAGTGATCGCCAGCAGCATATCGCTTTCGTCTTCTATCACCACTGGCGGCATGACGTGCGCGTTATCCGGCAGTGAAATCAGCGTTTTACCGGCACGGTTACGCGCGACCAGGTCGTTGAAGGTACACAGGAAACCGTAGCCCGCATCGGAAGCCATCAGCAGTTTGGTCTCATCACCTTCCATCAGCATGTGCTCGACGGTTGCGCCCGGCGGCAGCGTCAGCTTGCCGGTCAGCGGCTCGCCTTGCCCACGGGCGGACGGCAGCGTAATCGGGTCGATGGCGTAGCTGCGGCCGGTGGTATCAATAAACACCACCGGCTGGTTGCTCTTGCCTTTCACCGACGATTTCCAGCTATCGCCGGATTTATAGTTCAACCCCTGAGCATCAATATCATGGCCTTTCGCGCTACGAACCCAGCCCATCTGCGACAGCACGATGGTCACCGGTTCGGACGGCAGCATGTCATGGTCGCTCATCGCTTTCGCTTCTTCGCGCTCGCGCAGCGGAGAACGACGATCGTCGCCAAAGGCTTCGGCATCGGCCTGCAGCTCTTTCTTCAGCAGGTTGCTCATCTTACGTTCAGACGCCAGGATCGCCTGCAGATGATCGCGCTCTTTGGCTAAATCATCCTGCTCGCCGCGGATCTTCATCTCTTCGAGCTTCGCCAGGTGGCGCAATTTCAGCTCGAGGATCGCTTCCGCCTGAGTTTCGCTGATACCAAAGCGCGACATCAGCGCCGGCTTCGGCTCATCTTCGTGACGGATAATCTCGATAACTTCATCGATGTTGAGGAATGCCACCAGCAAACCTTCGAGGATATGCAGGCGTTTAAGCACTTTCTCGAGGCGGTAGTTCAGGCGACGACGGACGGTGTCGCGGCGGAACGCCAGCCATTCGGTGAGGATCTCCAGCAGGTTTTTCACCGCCGGGCGACCATCCAGCCCGATCATGTTCAGGTTGATGCGGTAGCTCTTTTCCAGATCGGTGGTGGCGAACAGATGGTTCATCACCTGATCCATGTCCACGCGGTTGGAACGCGGCACGATAACCAGACGGGTCGGGTTTTCATGGTCGGATTCGTCGCGCAGGTCATCGACCATCGGCAGCTTTTTATTACGCATCTGAGCGGCTATCTGTTCCAGCACTTTGGCGCCGGAAACCTGGTGTGGCAGTGCGGTAATCACCACCGCGCCGTCTTCTTTATTCCACACCGCGCGCATGCGCACGGAACCACGGCCGTTCTGGTAAATTTTGCGGATTTCCGCGCGCGAGGTGATGATTTCCGCCTCGGTCGGGTAGTCCGGGCCCTGAACAATATCCAGCACCTCGTCGAGCGTGGTCTGCGGTTTTTCAATCAGGGTAATCGCGGCTTTTGCCACTTCGCGCAGGTTGTGCGGCGGAATGTCCGTCGCCATACCGACAGCGATGCCGGTGGTGCCGTTCAGCAGGATGTTAGGCAGGCGCGCAGGCAGCATTTTCGGCTCCTGCATGGTGCCGTCAAAGTTCGGCACCCAATCAGCCGTGCCCTGCCCCAGCTCGCTTAACAGCAGCTCGGAATATTTTGACAGGCGGGATTCGGTATAACGCATCGCCGCGAACGATTTCGGATCGTCCGGTGCCCCCCAGTTCCCCTGGCCATCGACCAGCGGGTAACGGTAAGAGAACGGCTGCGCCATCAGCACCATCGCTTCGTAACAGGCGCTATCGCCGTGCGGATGGTACTTACCCAGTACGTCACCGACGGTACGGGCGGATTTTTTAAATTTCGCGGTGGCGTTCAACCCCAGTTCCGACATTGCGTAAACAATGCGGCGCTGTACCGGTTTCAGGCCATCGCCAATAAACGGCAACGCGCGATCCATGATGACGTACATGGAGTAGTTTAAGTAGGCGTTTTCCGTAAATTCATGTAGCGCAAGGCGCTCTGCCATATCGCTCATTAACAGTGGATCCTCAATCTGCATGCTGACCGTTCGGACGGCAATATTGCCGCAGATAATACCCTATCTCACGGTCTGAGTCACAAACCGTGAGAGAGGTTGGGAGCCGGTTAACGAAGCGGTAAATAAATATCCGTCAGCAGCGCATGTTCCGGCACCTCATGGACAAAGTTGAGGTAGTGGAAAAAGACCGGGAAGTCGCGCGGTGTCTCGCCGCTGCCCGGCAGCCACTCGCGGAACAAATACCAGACGCTATCAGACAATGAATCCAGCGATCCCTGATGGCGCACCACCGCGCAGCGCCCGCCGGGAATCTCAGCGTTGACCACGCCAAACGCGTTCTCCGCTATCGGTTCAGCGACGCTACCGCAGATATCAAAACGAAACTGCTCCGGCGGCGTGGTCTGCGGGTCGTGCCAGGCAATGCCGTAGGTCTGGCTGCTCGCCACCGGCGAAAGCCCGGTGGTGCGTCGCCATTCAATAAAGGTTGCCGCGCTGTCGTTCACCCGATCCGGATGCCCCTGATGGGTCAACATGGCGACGTTGGTTTGCGGAAATTCAACGATTTTCACGTCCATTACGTGCTGCTCCTGTAAAGCCAGTTTAGGAACGCGCTGGTGCCAGGCCGCCCAGTCCGGTTTTTGACGAAACTGACGCGGGCTTTGACCAAACGCGGTTTTAAAGGCACGAGTGAACGACTCCGGGTTCTGAAACCCGGCATCCAGCGCAATATCGATAACCTTATCCTGCGGGTTAAACGCCAGCCGCCACGAGGCGCGGCGCAGACGTAACCATTGGATATAGCGATACAGCGGCAGGCCGCTCCAGGCGGTAAATTGCCGATGGAAATGAAATGGCGAACTGTGCGCCATCCGGCTTAATGCCTCAAGCGAGAGAGGCTCATCCAGATGACGCTCAATGTGGTCGCAAACGCGCCGCAGGCGTTCGGAATAAGCCGCGCTTAATAAGTCACTCATCACTGCCTCCTTGCGGGACATTCTGCCCAGCTGGCCGCAGTGGATCCTGACCGATCTTGCGCAGTTTTAAGGGATTAAGGATTCACTTTGCGGATCTGCTTCACGTCGATTTCAACGGAGTTCCAGTCTTTATCCACTTCGCCCTGGATTTCAACCACATCCTGCGGGGTGATGGTCTGGCCGTTCCAGCGTTTGTGGTCAATATCCACATTTACGGTGCCGCTGGCATCTTTAAAAATATACAGGTCGTCGGAAACGCGCTCAATGATGTTCCCACGAAGCGTTACCCAGGTGTCATCACGCATGGTTTTGGCGTTCGCCGCGGTGGTCACGGTGCCGTTAGGGCCCACGAAGCCGCCGGCCTGCGTCGTCGTGGTGCTGGACGGGCCGGAAAATCCGCCCTGAGTGGCGGCAAATGCCGGTGCAGAAGCCAGAGCCAGGATAGCGGCGATAGCAGCAAGTTTCTTCATGATTTGTTCTCCCTTTTGTGGTGTATGAGCACTATTACACCTGCCAATTCTTAACAACTTCTTAAGGGGAAAAAAGATTTATTATTGCTGTACATAGGCAGTAAAGGCGCGCTTTACTTGGCATACAGAGTAGCAGGCATGGAGTGGCGGATGCGCATTTTATTAGTGGAAGACGACAAGCTTATCGGCGACGGCATCAAAACCGGGCTCGGAAAAATGGGCTTTAGCATCGACTGGTTTACCCGCGGTGAAGAAGGCAAAATTGCGCTCTACAGCGCCCCTTACGACGCGGTGATCCTTGACCTGACGCTGCCTGGCATCGACGGGCTGGATATTCTGCGCGAGTGGCGAGAAAAATCCCGCCGCGAGCCGGTGCTCATTCTTACCGCCCGCGATGCGCTGAGCCAGCGCGTCGAAGGGCTGCGTTTAGGCGCTGATGACTACCTCTGCAAACCGTTCGCCCTGATTGAAGTGGCCGCTCGACTGGAAGCGTTGATTCGCCGCGCTCACGGCCAACCCACCAGCATACTGCGCCACGGCGACGTGGAACTCGACCCGAGTAGCCTGACCGCCACCTTTAACAATGAACCGCTGGCGCTGAAGCCAAAAGAATTTGCCCTGCTGGAACTGCTGCTGCGCAACGCCGGACGCGTGCTGCCGCGCAAGCTTATCGAAGAGAAGCTCTACAGTTGGGATGAAGAGGTCACCAGCAACGCCATTGAAGTGCACGTTCACCACCTGCGCCGCAAGCTCGGCAGCCATTTTATCCGCACCGTTCACGGTATCGGCTACACGTTGGGTGACCAATGAACCTGTTCCGCCGCTTGAGCCTGCGCGTTCGTCTGACGCTGCTGTTTATGCTGCTCTCCGCCGTGGCCTGGTGTTTTGCCAGCGTCATCGCCTGGAAGCAAACCACCGATAAGCTGGATAAGCTGTTCGATACCCAGCAAATGCTGTTTGCCAAACGCATCAGCGCAATGGATTTCGCCGACCTGCCCGCCTCACGCCAGTGGATACGCGCGCCGAAGAAGGTTAAACACGGGCATCTTGATGAAGATGCGCTGGCGTTCGCCATCTATACCATCGACGGCAAAATGGTGCTGCACGACGGTGAGAACGGGCCGTACATCCCCTATAACTATCGCCGCGAAGGTTTTGACGATGGCCCGCTGAGCAACGATGACGACAGTTGGCGCTTTTTGTGGCTGACCACCGCGGATAAAAAATACCGCATCGTGGTCGGCCAGGAGTGGGACTACCGCCAGGAGATGGCGCTGGATATCATCACCAGCCAGCTGACACCGTGGCTGATTGCCCTGCCGGTGACCTTTTTGCTGCTGATTCTGTTGATTAGCCGCGAGCTGGCGCCGCTGAAAAAATTAACCCGTACCCTGCGCCAGCGCCACCCGGACTCCGGCGAGCCGCTGGATACCCACGGCGTGCCGAACGAAGTCCGTCCGATGCTGGACGCGCTAAATCAGCTGTTCCGCAAAACCCACGATATGATGACCCGCGAGCGGCGCTTTACCTCCGATGCCGCCCATGAACTGCGCAGCCCGCTCACCGCACTGCGGGTGCAGGCCGAAGTGGCGCAACTGTCGCAGGATGACCCGGAAAGCCAGCAAAAGGCGCTGATGCAGCTGCATGCCGGTATTGACCGCGCCACGCGCCTGGTTGAGCAGTTGCTGACGCTCTCCCGCCTCGATTCGCTGGAACAACTGGCGGACGTACAGCCGGTGAATCTCGGCGATCTGTTGCAATCCTCGGTAATGGACATCTACCACACCGCGCAAAAAGCAGGTATTGAGATCCGCTTGCACCTGAACGCGCAGCAGGTCACGCGCACCGCCCAACCGCTGCTGATGAGCCTGCTGGTGCGTAATCTGCTGGATAACGCCGTGCGCTACAGCCCGTCGGGTAGCATCGTTGACGTAACGCTCGACAGCCACGGTTTCAGCGTCCGCGATAACGGGCCGGGCATCAGCCCGGAGGCGCTGGCGCGCATCGGCGAACGCTTCTATCGCCCGCCGGGGCAGGATGAAACCGGCAGCGGGCTTGGGCTGTCGATTGTGCAGCGCATCGCGACGCTACATGGCATGACGGCGACGTTTGCTAACGCCCCTGGCGGCGGCTTTGAGGTTAGGATTCGTGGGTAGTGAATTATTGCTAATTCAGCAAAAGACTTTGCACATTTTGCACATTTAATCGTTCCAGCAAGGCGAGTATCATGCCCCTCAAAAGCCAACTTTTGAGGATTTATAATGAGCAACATTCTGATTGTTAACGGTGCGAAAAAATTCGGCCATTCTAACGGCCAGCTGAACGACACCCTGACTGAAGTCGCGGAGACCTACCTGCGCGACCTCGGGCATGATGTTAAAGTGGTTCGCGCGGACGGCGACTATGACGTAAAAGCCGAAGTACAGAACTTCCTGTGGGCCGACACCGTTATCTGGCAGATGCCAGGCTGGTGGATGGGCGCGCCGTGGACCGTGAAAAAATATATCGATGACGTGTTCACCGAAGGTCACGGTTCTCTGTACGCCAGCGATGGCCGCACCCGCTCCGACGCCAGCAAAAAATATGGTTCCGGCGGCCTGATTCAGGGCAAAACCTACATGCTGTCCCTGACCTGGAACGCACCGATGGAAGCCTTTACCGATAAAGATCAGTTCTTCCACGGTGTGGGCGTTGACGGTGTTTACCTGCCGTTCCACAAAGCCAACCAGTTCCTGGGAATGGAAGCGCTGCCAACCTTTATCACCAACGACGTGATTAAAATGCCTGACGTTCCACGTTATGTTGCAGAATACCGCGAGCATCTTGGGAAGATTTTTGCTTAACTGTTAGCCTGGAATTAGAAGGAGTTAATCATGTTGACCATTATTGCTGAAATCCGTACTCGTCCAGGACAACATCACCGTCAGGCGGTGCTGGATCAGTTCACCAAAATTATCCCAACCGTGCTGAAAGAAGATGGCTGCCACGGCTACGCGCCGATGGTGGATCACGCCGCAAACGTGAGCTTCCAGACCACGGCACCTGACTCTATCGTGATGGTTGAAGTGTGGGAAAGCGTGGCGCACCTTGAAGCGCACCTGCAGACGCCGCACATGAAAGCCTGGAGCGAAGCGGTGAAAGGCGACGTGCTGGATACAACGATTCGTATTCTGGAATCGGGCGTTTAAGTTTCGCTGCCGTGATGTGCCGGGTGGCGCTGAGCTTACCCGGCCTACAAAACCAACGTAGTTAAATATAGGCCCGGTAAGCGCAGTGCCACCGGGCAATAGCCATTTACCAATACAGCTTCCAGCTCTGCGTCATTCGCACCAGCGCTTCCACATAGAAATAATCTCCCCAGCTACAGCACTCATCCACGCCCTTATCGCTGGCGAAGTGATAAACCGAGTGTTTCAGCACGCCGGTGCCCGGTTCGTCCACGCCCATCAAATAGTGTTTCGACAGCGACGACATCATCCCCATCGCCCACTGCTGATAGCGCTCACGGTCCGGATCGGTGGTTGGCAGATGCTTCACCAGTTCCAGCAGGCCGCACACCGCAATAGCTGCCGACGATGAGTCACGCAGCGCGTCGGTGCCCACCAGCGCCAGATCCCAATGACAGACAGAGTCTTCCGGCAGGCGGTTGAGGAAGTAGTTCGCCAGCTTTTTCGACAGGCTAATCAGCTCTTTATCGCCGGTATACAGGAAGCTCAGCATAAAGCCGTAAATGCCCCACGCCTGCCCGCGCGACCAGCAGGAGTCGTCGGCATAGCCCTGCTGGGTTTTGCCAAAGCGCGGCGCGCCGGTCTGCACGTCCATATAGTAGGTGTGGTAGGTCGAAGCATCTTCACGCACCAGATATTTCGCCGACTGGCGCACGTGGGCGCGCGCGGCATCCGCAAATCGCGGATCGCCGGTCTGTTCCGTCGCCCAGTAGAGCAGAGGCAGGTTCATGGTGCAGTCGATAATCATACGCCCGGCCTGTTCCGGGTCGGTTAACACGCCCCAGGCCTGGATAATTTCCGCTTTACGATGGAAGCGCTCCAGCAGCGCTTCCGCCGCCTGCAATGAGAAGCCGCGCGCATCGCGATTGCCGGTTAAGCGCCACGCCGACACGCAGGAGAGCGTGTACAGGAAGCCCAGGTCGTGCGTATTAGTGTCGCAACGCCCCGCAATACGCAGGCCGAACGAGCGCACGTGTTTTTCCGCCAACGCCCGGTATTTCTCCTCGCCGGTCATCTCCCAGGCCAGCCACAACTGCCCGGTCCAGAAACTGGTCGTCCACTCGACGTTTTCGGTGAGCGGATAGTAGCCGTTCACGCAGGCTTCGCCGGGAAATTTATCACCGAAATCCGTTAAATGACGGCTAATCAGCTTAAGGACGTGGCTACGCGCCGAGCACAGCTCATCGTTAAACGTCTGAAGATTAACGGGTGCACCCGGAAATTCACGCAGGGTTTCCTCAACGATACGGTTTAACATATTCGGTTCCTTGATTCAGTAAGGCTTATTTAGAAATACCATTCTCAGCCACATCAAGTGCAGGCTGGCGATGATTCTGACGTTTACAGGCGGATAAAGTGAATGCGGATATCAGCGTAAAGAACAGCGCTATTCCACCCATGATGATATAGGTCTTTTCAAAACCAATGCGGTCGTATAATAAACCTGCCGGCGAAGAGACCACCACGTTGCCGATATATAACATTGCCTGATAACCCAATAGATACATGGTGGCGTTAACGCGTTTATCGAAATGCTCAGCAATATATTTAAAGACCGATACCAGCAGCAGACAAATTTCCAGACCGTACAGCGGCTTAATAACGGAAATCAGCAGATGTGAATCACACAGGCCAGAAATCACCAGACGTGCGCCAACGAGCGCCCCGACAATGATCAGGCCGCGCTTCGCGCCGATATAGTTAACGAACATCGGCATAAAGATATACATCACGAACTCGGTGCCGGACTGCACGGTACCCAGTAGGCCAAAGATGGTGTTGCCTTCGTGGACATCGCTAAAGAAGGTGACGAAATAACGTGAGAACTGCTGCTCAGCAACGAACATCATCCATGCCACGCCAGCTACATACAGGCAGAATGCCCAGAACTTGCCGCTTTTCAGCAGGTCGAACACGTCTTTCAGGACAATCTTATCCTTAGAGAGAACCGCGCTGGCGTTGCTGGTTTCGGTATCCACTTTCAGGCTAATTAACACCGCCAGCATCACCAGCGATGCCACGCTGCCGAGAATAAAGTTATAGGCCGGAGAGATATTAAACAGCAGGCCGGAGAACGACGACGCCACCGCCCAGCCGAGCGAGCCCCACATACGAATCTGACCAAACTCCATGCTGTTCAGACGACTGTAGCGATCGGCATAGGATTCACAGGCCGCCACACCGGCATACCACGCGAAGCTCAGATAAATGGCACCGACGATAATCCCCACGGTGGTGTAGGAGAGCAGCAGCGGTTGGTAAACATAAATAAAGAACGGCGCCATCAGGGCGGACATCACCACCACAAAATAGAGCAGATATTTACTCATGCCTATTTTATCGAGAATGTAGCCGTAAATAGGTTTAAGGATAACGGAGAATATGCCGTTTACCGCAAACACAGTACCAATTACCGCGCCGCTGAGTTCTGCTTTTTGTCCAAGCCAGATAGCAAATAAACCAATACTGGCGGACCAGGTAAAGAAATATAAAAAGATAAATGAACTTATTTTGTAATATTCCAGCCTGTTTGTTGACGATAGTTTTTCCATACGGTCCTCGACAAGACGATGTAGGGGTACAAACTCTGCATCAGGTTGATGCAGAGTTTGTCAGGAGGTATTTCGGTTTATTGTTTTATCCGGATAGTTAAAAATTCAGCGTAGTTATTTTCCCGCTGACGCTATCCGTCACGTTCAGCGTATTATTTTCGATATGCAGCGTTGGCAATGCTGGCAACGTCATATTGTGGTTACCGCTTGCCACCACGGCGCAGCACAGCCAGTGTTCGCCAGGCGCTATCTCACCCGTTAACGTCGGGATCGCCGCGCACTCGGCAAACATCACGCTGCTGTTGGGCGGGGTAATCACGCTGTCGGCCATGCGAACGGCGTGAGGCGAGAGATCCACCACCGCGCTCACACCATTGGCAGCATTCACCAGGCTCTGACGTACGGTAAGCTCTGCGTCGGCTTTCATCACCGCAAAGCCCCCTTCCACCGTCTGCAGGCGACGCGCCGTATTCACGCGGTGAACGCGCACGTGCCAGTCACCGCATGGGATAAGCCAGGTATCGACCTGCACGTCGTGCCACGGCAGCCAGCGCGAGTAGATAGCGCCGTCCAGCATCTCAACGCTCTCGCATTCACGGCGGCCGCGCCAGTAGTTGTCGTTATCCGACAGCAGCAGCATCGAGTCACAGGCCGCGTGCTTAATGCCGTAGCGCCCCCGCTCGATGGTGAAACCAAAGCGCGTGGAGTAGGCAAATTTGGTGTACTTGGCTTCGGTGTTGACGTAGTTGTTCAGCTCAAGCTGGCCGGAGGTAAGCATCACCACGTGCTGCGAGTTTTCGCTGTGCTGCAAAATTTGCTGTGCGGGTACAATCACATGTACCGGTGCCAGGTTCGGCAGCGGCATCTCTTCCGCCTGCCAGAAGGCATGAGTCTCCGGTAGCGCCATGATCAGGAACACCTTCAGCGCCCAGTACGGCGAGCCCGGCGAGTTGTAGTCTTCGCACATCGCCAGGTTCGGATAGGCAAAGCCCAGCGTCAGAATACCGTCGCGGTCGAAAATCGGCTGATCCAGCCACCAGCGCAGGTGGCGCAGGATAATGCCTTTCACTATGCCCGGTGAGAACACGTCAAGTCCGGCAAAGGCCACGCCGCTCCAGAACGCCACCATCGCGAAGCGGTAGGTCAAGCTGCGGCCAAACGGCACCGACGCCCCGTCGGCGGCGGAAAGGTAGATAAAGTCTTTGGCGAACAGGCAGGCTCGTTCACGCAGCGTGGCGGCGCGTGCTGGGTCATCGTCCGCGTTCAGCGTGGCGTAAATCAGGCCGTAAAAGTGGAACGCCATCGAGATGTAGTAATCCTTCGGGCGACCCGGGCCATCGGAGTACCAGCCGCCGCCAAGATAGTAGGCTTCCATCATCGTGAAGCGGCGGTCGATAGCCGCCTGATCGTAAGGCAGCCCGGCACGTTTAAAGCCCAGCTGCACGATAATCGCGAAGTAGTTCCAGTTGCTGTCCGGCATCTGGGCATCGGTGATTTGGTTCAACCAGCGGTGCAGGTTTTCCAGTTCAGCAGCGCTGAAATGGCTGGTCAGCTTGTCCTGCAACAGGGCTAAGCCGAGACCGTAAGCCGCCATCTCAACCAGACGCTGATCGTATGGCCCGGTTTCGCCCCAGTAGGATGGGCTTTGCGGGTCAGTACCCAGCTTAATCGCAGTGAGATATTTGTCGCTAAACGGCACCGCTTCCCCACCCGCCAGCAGCGGGAACAAACCCCAAAGCGCTCTCGATAAGCCCTCCATTTCCGCGATATCCGTGCTGTAGTGCGCGCAGGTTTTACCCAGCGAGAACTGTGCGACGTTGTCGGGAAACTGTTTATCGAGAGCGCTCAGCATCGCCGTCAGCGTCTGCGCTACGTCCTGTCGTGATGACAATATTTTTGATATTTCCGCCACTGTCCTGCCCCCTGATTTACCCATCCTCGAAAGTGGCTAAAGCATAGAGAATCGGGGTGACAGAGAAATGTTAACCCGGTCACAACTGATACCATTCGATGAACCGCCGCTTGATAAAATTTAAAACAGTGGTTTAGTAGTAAGATTAACCCGGTGAAAATTTAAATTTATTGCACATGACTTCGTCCTGGAACGCCGAACATCTGGAGCTGATCACCCTGAATGATGCCGTGGCGTCGTTTAGCCGCCTTTTTGCCAATACCGTGCGCTACCAGCACTGGCATCAGTGTCTGGAAATTCTCTATGTCGAAGAGGGGTTTGGCGTGGTGATCGTCGATAATCGCCAGTACACCATGCGCCCCGGCAGGCTCTTTTTCTTCCCGCCGTTCACGCTGCATAAAATCATGGTCGATGAAAAAGCGCAGGATAGTTACCGCCGGACGATTATCCATGTCGATCAGCACGCTATCGCCACGCTGCTGCGCCGCTTCCCGGAAAATCATCAGCGCTTACAGGCACTTTCTGCCCGCGGCCGCCCGGCGTTCGTGGCGGATTTGGCCGACCAGCACGCGCATATTGACCACCTGTTCAGCCTGTATGCCCGCATGTCCAACGCCTCCGGCCTCAGCACCGAGCAAATCACCTGCATGCTGATGACGCTGTTCAATATGCTGCCACCCACCCAGGAAAAGATGCCGGAAGCTGGGCGAGGTATCGCCAGTTCAGTGATGTTCTGGATTGAAGAGAACTATCGGCAGAAATTTAGCCTCGACGCGCTGGCGCAGGAATTGGGGAAATCACGTAGCTATCTGTCGCGCCGCTTCCATGCCGAGACGGGGGAAAATATTCATGATTATCTCAATACTATTCGGCTGCGACGCGCCTGCGAACTACTGTTGCACAGCGCGCAGCCGGTAAGCGAGATTGCCAGCCAGGTGGGGTTTTCTGAGGTGACTTACTTTATTAGCTCATTTAAAAAGGGGATCGGTGAGACCCCCTTGCAGTACCGAAAAAACCATGTCGCCCAGGCCTAGTGGAAACGCCCCGGCAGCCATAGAGAGATCATTGGAATGTAGGTGATGGCAACCAGCACCAGGAACAGCACGCAGTAGAACGGGATCATCGCCTTCACTACTGTCTCAATTTTCTGCCCGCTGACCGCGCTCGCCACGAACAGCACCGAACCCACCGGCGGCGTGATCAGGCCAATCCCCAGGTTCATCATCATGATGATGCCGAAGTGCACCGGATCGATGCCGAGCGCCACCACTACCGGCAGGAGGATCGGCGTCAGGATCAGGATCAGCGGTGCCATGTCCATCAGGCAGCCCAGCAGCAAAAGCATAATGTTGATAATCAACAAGATGACGTACTTATTGTCCGACAATGATAGCAGCGCGGCGGAGATCTCCTGCGGCAGGCCCACCAGCGTCATCACCGAGCCAAACGCCGCGGCGAAGGCAATCAGCACCATCACCATGGTGACGGTTTTGATGGTGCGGTGAATCAGCTTAGGGAAATCCTTGAGCTTATATTCGCGATAAACAAAGAAGGTGACGAACATCGCCCACACGCAGGCGATCGCTCCTGATTCCGTTGGCGTGAAGAAACCGGAGAGAATACCGCCGGAGATAATCACAATGGTGATTAGCCCCCAAATGGCATCAGAGGCAATCTTTATCTTGCGCTTAAGTTCGACGCGTTCCTCTTTCGGGTAGTTGTTTTTACGTGCGGCAATCAGGCACATGACAATAAGCGTCACGCACAGCACCAACGTTGGGATGATCCCGGCGAGGAACATCGCCGGAATGGTGACCGCCGCGGTGTTCGCCACGATAGCAAACAGCACCGAGTTATGGCTCGGCGGCACGAGGATCGCCTGCACCGAGGCGCTGGCGGTCAGCACCGCACTGAACGAGCGCGGGTAGCCTTTGCGCTCCATTTCCGGGATCAGCACCGATCCGATCGAGGCCGTATCGGCAACCGATGATCCGGATATCGCTCCAAACAACGTCGAGGCAAGGATGTTCACCAGCGACAGGCCGCCACGGATCCAGCCGACAAACAGCCCGGCGAAATCCACCAGCCGTCGTGCCATTCCCCCTTCTGCCATTATTGCCCCGGCAAAGACGAAGAATGGAATGGTCAGCAGGTTGACGTTATCGGTACTGTGGAAAATGGTGATGATAAGACCATCGAGGGAGAAATCGGCGAAGGCGGTGACCACCACGGCGGTCAGGCCGACAGCGTAGGCCACTGGCATACCAATCGCCATCAGCGTCACGAAGGTGACGACAAAGATAATCAGCGTTAAGTCCATGGTATTCGCTCCTTAGTGGCCGACTTTCGGCGAGCCAAACTGCACCAGTTCGCGGTGCGTTTGCGGACCGCACAGCAGTTTTTCCACGACGAACAGCAGCGTAAAGAACGAGCCCAGCGGGATCGGCAGATGGGTAATCCCTGAGGTCAGGAACGGCAGCGACGGCACCACATCCTCCCAGGCATCCATACAGCCAATGATTCCCCAGTGAATGATAAACAGGCAGGTGGCGAGCATCGCCAGATCGACAAACACCGCCAACCCTTTTTTCATCACTGGATTGATATGATCGACCAGCATGGTGATCGCAATATGGCTACCTGCACGATAGGCCGCCGCCGCTCCCACGAAGGAGAAAGTGATCATACAGATCTGAGATAGAGGCTCCGGCCAGCTGGTCGAGGCGTGCGGCAGAAAGTCCAGCCAGGCAGGAAGATCGGGACGGAAACGGGCGTAGATCCCCACCAGATAGATAAACGTCATAAATAACAGGCTGATCCCTGACAGCCAGATACAGAGCCGATACACAGCATCCATCGCCAGGACATAGTAATTTTTCATTGTTATCCCCAGATCAAAACGGGCAGACCAGCCCACGCTGGCCCGCCGCGAAGTGGATTATTTGGTGTCCTGAATTTGCTGCATTAAGTCGCTGAACTGCTTACCGTATTTCTCACGAACCGGTGCAGTGGCGTCGACAAACGGTTTTTTGTCGACCGGAAGGAATTTCACGCCCTGGCTTTGCAGACGCTGTTTGGATTTCTCCACGTAATCGGCCCACAGTACGCGTTCTTCAGCCTGTGCTTCTTTCGCCAGCTTCATGATCAGCGCCTGATCGTCCGCCGAGAGCTTGCTCCATTTGCGCTTCGAGAAAGCAAGCACTTCCGGGATCATAAAGTGTTCGGTGAGATCGAAATATTTGGTCCCGGCCACTACGTAGTTTTCGGTGTCAAAGGTCGGTTCGTTGTTTTCCGCCGCGTCGATCACCCCGGTTTGCAGGCTGGCGAAGACATCGCCTACCGGCAGGACTATCGGGTTCGCGCCCAGCGCTTTAAAGGTATCAAGGCCGATCGGGTTATTTTGCAGACGGATCTTCACCCCTTTCAGATCGTCGAGGCTAGTGATCGGTTTTTTCGTTATCAGGCTGCGGGAGCCTGCGTCCATCCAGCCGAGGAAGACCAGACCGAGATTGCTGTCGGAGATCTCTTTTGCCAGCGTGTTACCAATATCGCCATCCAGCACTTTGTGCTGATGGTCAGTATCGCGGAACACAAACGGCATATTGAAGACGCTCACCTGAGGAAGGATGCCACCGACCGGAGCCATGGAAACGCGCAGGATATCAATGGCGCCCGCGCGGGTTTTTTCGAGCGTGGTACTTTCATCGCCCATCTGCCCGCTTGGGAACATGCGGATGGACAGTCGCCCGTCGGTTTGTTGGCTGAGTTTTTCACCCATGTGAATCACCGCCGCCGTGGTCGGATAGTCAGCCGGATGTACATCTGAAGCGATGAACACCGTTTTTGCCATCGCCGCCGCAGACCCCATCAGTAACGAGAAAGATAAAACGCTTACTGCCAGTTTTCTTCTTAACATAGACGATTCTCTTTTGATTAAAGATAAAATTCACCATGCAAATCAATAGCCAGCACAGATTGACGTCCATGTTCAGAAGTATGTTTTATATCCAGCGACAGAATATGGTAGAAGTCATACAACTAAACTGTGACCTGTCATACCAAATTTTAAAATGGCATTTCAGATAGCGTAGAAATTAGAATTGAATCGATTAATTAAGCGGTGGTTCAGGCAATAAATATCCTCCGGCATAGCCGGAGGTTTTTCTGATGCGCCTATAAGGCTCTCTTACCAGCCGCGCCCTAACAGGCGCATACGATCT